>JAILIO010000009.1 GCA_024695225.1 Lachnospiraceae bacterium | reverse complement strand
AGGATCACAGGCGGCAGTTACAGAGTTGACTCCGCAGACGCAAACAGGATACTACAGAAAAAGGGGGATGATACTATGAGGATCGCAGTAACTTACGAACAGGAGATGGTTGGACAGCACTTCGGAAGGACAGAACAGTTCAAGATCTACGATGTGACAGACGGCGCTGTCAGCAGTTCCGAAGTCATCGACACCAACGGCACAGGTCACGGAGCTTTGGCGGGATTTCTCAAAGCCGCCGAGGTGGAAGTACTGATCTGCGGAGGTATAGGAATGGGAGCCAGGATGGCTCTGGAAGAAGCAGGGATAAAACTGCTGCCCGGTGTTTCAGGGAATGCGGATGAAGCAGTGAAAAACTATCTGGAAGGAAATCTCGATTATGATCCGGATGCCGCATGTCATCATCACGACCATGAACACGGTGAAGGTCACGGCTGCGGACATCACGGTGAGGGAGGTCATCACGGCGAAGGGCACGATTGCGGACATCATGGTGGTGGCTGCGGTTCCGACGGTTGCCATTAAGAATAAACTTCATCAGGCCGATATAGGTATCGTAACAATTCCGGGTTCATCCATATGAAAACCGGTCAAAAACAGCTGCATGCAACTGAGGGGGCGCATGCAGCTGTTCTATATTCAATATTCATTCGCAGATCTTCTCATCTGTCAGAACACATCCATACTTCTTCAATGTGACCTTAGTTTAACGGACCTGCACTGCCCTCCTGTGATGGCGGACTTTTTCCCTTACAGCGTCCTCATTTTCGTGATGGTCTTTCTCTCTGAGGAGCAGAGGCGTAAGTTCCCTTCGAAGTGCAAAAGCGTTTAATGCAAAAGCCCCGGCCCAAGCACTTATTTCCGCGTATGCCGCAGCTCTGAAGCCTATCCTGTTTATGAAAAAAGAAACCACTATCACTCTCAAAACCATCTCAAGTATGCCGGACATCATAGGGTAAAATGGCTTTCCCATCCCCTGCACCACGCTTCTAACCACAAACAGTCCGTTCACGAAGATCATCATGGCGCCGCACCGCGGCAGGAATTCACATACCAGGCTGATCTGTTCTTCTCCGGAAAGCAGGATCTCTGCGAGCCGGGAGGGATAAAATATCATAATGCTCCCCAGACCAATGTAGGTGATTATGGCAATGCCCATGCATACAGACAGTCCTTCCCTTATCCGGCTATATCTGCCAGCGCCGTAATTCTGACTGGTATATGCGCTGACAGCGCTGCCGGCGGTTGCCGCAGGGTTCATGAACAGGTTCAGGTATTTACTGCATGCGGCGTAAGCTGCTGTGTAGACCACCCCGTATCCGTTGACAAAATACTGTACGACCATGCATCCCACAGCGGTGATAGAATTCATGAAAGCCATGGGGAGTCCGTTTCGCAGGAGATCTGCATATACCCGGTGCTCATTTATAAAGTACTCTTTTTCGAGCCTGAGCATGGGTATCTTTCTGAGGCGGTTGATGCAGATCACGGAGGACACCAGCTGCGAAGCTATCGTCGCCATGGCTGCCCCGGCGACACCCATGTGGAGTGTAAATATAAACACGCAGTCAAGGGTAATATTCAAAACCGATGCGATGACAATGGCTTTAAGCGGAGTCCTGCTGTCCCCGAAAGCTCTCAATATGGCGCCCGAAATATTGAAACAGATACCTGCAGACACCCCTCCGAAAACGATATAACCATAGGTCAGACTGTCTCTCATTATCAATTCATCGGTCCTGAGCATTTCCAGCGCCCGGGGAAGAAAGAGTACGCTGAAAACAGTCAAAAGGATACTCAAGAGGATCCCCAATTCGATCACTCCCGCAAATCTGTGTTTCAGAAGTTCCTCATCCTTCGCCCCGTAACTCTGGGCTATGAGCACTCCAAATCCATTGGCCAGACCAAAGGAAAATCCCACGATCAAAAAGAACAGTGAGCCCATGTTTCCCACCGCTGCCAGCGCATTGTCCCCAAGACCTTTTCCCACGATCCAGGTGTCTGCAAAATTGTAAAACTGCTGCAGCATACTGGTCACAAGAAGAGGCCAAAAGAAAGAAAGTATCAGCTTAGCCGGACTTCCCTTCGTAAAATCTGTCTCCCTTTTTCTGTTATTTACTGCCTCACGCATTTCGATATCACTTCCTCTTACATAACATAATATTCTGTCATCGTCTTCTCTTCTTTATTTTGCCCATAGGTTTTATCACATAAGAATTAAAAATACAAGCCCGTGTACAGGATTTTTTCTGATCCGTACACGGGCCATTATCAGCTGTATTTATATCATAACCGGTCTTCTTTTCTTTGCAGACAAACCTGCTCCTGTCCCCGGATACCGAAATGCGAAGGAGAGGCGATGTTTTTTCACTCTCTGCGATATTTGTCTCTTTTTCGTTTCATCTCATACATCTTTGCATCCGCCATCTCCACATAATCATCCAGGTCATCCATCCCATCCTTCAAGGGCAAAAGTACCCAGCCGTAGCTGACGCCGACGCTGTACGGATTGTCGTGGGCCTCATTGTAGGCTTTAAGCCCTGCGTCTATCTTTTCACTCATCTCATCCGGTTCCCTGTTGTCCGGATCTAAAACTGCCAGAAGCAGGAATTCATCACCTCCGGTCCTCACTATCCGCGAGCCTCCGGGGGCAGCCTTCAACAGTTCAGAAGACACCGCCGCGATCGCCTCGTCACCCGCCGCATGGCCATAGGTATCGTTCAGATGCTTTAGTCCATTCAAGTCAGCTACACAGACAAAAATATGCTTTCCGGTCTTTTCCGCCTCCTCCATGACTTTGTCCGTGTAATACTTCATTCCCTTGCGGTTGTAGCATCCGGTCTGTTCATCCCGCATATTTTCCTCAAATAGTTTTTCGTAATCATCCCTGAGATGCTCAAACAGCATAAGCTGCTTTGCATCCTCCCTTATCTCCCTGGTCTTCCATCTGTGGATGTCCCTTATCAGAAACACCAGATCGCATCCCGCCGGCCGGTCTTCTTCTGTGGCGTTGCACATGATGAGTTCCGACCAGTAATAACGCCCGTCCGCATGTCTGATACGACACTCACAGGAAATAAACACATGCCGCTCAAGTTCTTTTTTGAGATCATCTTTGTCAGTAAACTCCTGAAACACTGCCCTGTCTATGGGGTGGATATTCATGTAAATCGAATCTTCCAACTTTGAAAGATCATCTGTGTTTCCGGAAATGCTTTTCAATTCTGGGTTGTGGTCCAGGATACAGCATCTCCCCGTATTTCCATCGATGGTCACTATCATCTGGTACAGACTCCGTATTGCAGTGCCTACGGAATGTATCAACTTCTCATCTGATCCCATATTTTTGATCCTTTCCATATTTCCCGAAACATTTTTCTCAGTTTTTCATGTATCACCTGACACCATGATACAGCGTGAAACAAATTTACGCACTGAAAAATACTCTCTATCAGGCACAGGGAACCCAAACAGAAACGTATCCTCCATCTGTCCTGAACACTCCGTTTCCCTCAGGGTCAATAACGACCTGCTCCGTGCATCTTCCCAAAACATCCTCAAACACCTGTCCTGCGTGGGCCTTGCCAATATACATCTTCTTTGTGCCGCCGGGTCCATCGCTCAAAAGTACTGCCAGACCCTGATCTGCGCCTGTCCCTTCACGGGTAAAGCCGACTATATTGTCGTCGTCATAATAGTCATGCTCAGGCCCGTAGGCATTATCCCGTCTGAGTTTCAGGAGATTATCCAGTTCCTTTACCGGTTCGATCCCATTGTGAGGTATGCCGTAATAATCACCGTAGAACACACAGGGAATGCCACGCTCCTGCAGCAGTATGATAGCATAGGCTATGGGCTTGAGCCATGGCGCAACCGGAGACTCCAGAGCCTGTCCCGGCTGGGTGTCATGATTTTCCACAAAAGTCACGCTGTGCCAGGAATCCCTTTCGGTCAAAGTGTCTCTGAATATCTGGGTCATCCTGAAGCCTGAATTGGCGTTGGAAATATAATGGAATTTGAAGTGCAGGGGTATGTCGAACAGGCTCATCCCACCCCCTGTTCTTTCGATATATTTCTGAAGATAATTTACATCCGGATGCCAGTACTCTCCAACCGCAAACATCTCTTTTCCCGTGTGTTCGCGCATGGCTTTCAGCCACTCCCTGTAAAAATCAGAGTCCATATGCTTTACTGCATCCAGTCTGAAACCATCCACATCTGTCAGATCCGTAAACCAGAACCCGTACCGCTTCAGTTCCTCATAAACCTCGCTCTCGTCCAGGGCCAGATCAGCGCCCATCAGATAGTCGAAATTCCCGTACTGGTCGTCCACATTTCTGTCCCAGTTTTTATTTCCCAGGAGAAATACTCCGTTTTCTTTTTTTCTTTCATCCCTGTCAACGCCGTCAAAATGCCTGTGATCCCATTTGAAATCCGAATACTTTCCGTTTCTCACGGGATAATCAAATTTCGTCCAGGCCTCTATCTCATGCATTTCACTTATTCTCTTCATCCGGTTCCCGGAATCTACTCTGCAGGCAGTCACGCATTCAGTAGCATCAGCCCCCATCCTGTGGTTCAGCACCATATCCGCAAGGACTTTCAGGCCTGCTTTATGCATGCTCTTAACGGCTTTAAAATACTCGGCTTTCGTTCCGTATTTAGTGGGAACGCTGCCCTTCTGGTCGAACTCTCCCAAATCGTAGGGATCATATATTCCATAGCCCACATCATGTATGCCCGAAGCTCCTTTGCAGGCCGGTGGCAGCCACACCATGGTGATCCCTATGTCTGCGAGATGCGCCGCATCCTTTGCAGCTCTTTTCCAGTGGGCGGAATCCTCCGGCAGATACCATTCAAAATACTGCATCATAGTGCGATTTTTGTGGGGTTTATTATCCGACAATGCTTTTTCCTTTCAATGGATCGACCCATTAAAACTTTTTAGAATAAAAAGTACCTTTTCCCGATCCATGTTTTACTATATATCCTTCGTCTAAAAGTTTTTTCATTGCCGCTTCTACTGATTTTTCGCTGATACTTGGGCATATATTTACTATCTCGTGCTTCGTAAATCTTCCAATTTTAGTATCAATTGATGCCTTTACAATGTCATAAGCCTTGCTCTTTATTGTAATGACCTTCTTTTTTCCGGTCTCAGTTTCTGATATTACTGTAGTGTCACTTATAATATTTACCCTGCTTTCAAACTCACGATA
>JAILIO010000218.1 GCA_024695225.1 Lachnospiraceae bacterium | reverse complement strand
CCGGCAGTTATTATTATACCATCGAACCTGCGGTAGCCATGAGCGCCAATTTCCCTCTGGATCAGAGGCTTGAGGCTGAAGAGGGGACAGTTGAGCGCATAGAGAGAAATGAAAAAGGATACTATGTAACAGTATCCTTTGAGTAAATATCCTGAATTGTCTGTGTAAACGATGCCGGAATAAGCGTTCTCCCGGTCAGTAAGTCATTATTATCCCGCCGTCACAGCCGTAAAGGCTTGAAACTCCGCGGGCTTCCATGTTTGAATACTCCCTGAACTTCATGCCCCCTTCTTCCATGAGACGCCTGCAGAAGGCTGCTCTGTCGGGGCAGGCCACGTCGGTGATCATCAGGTGCCTGGTGGCGGCGATCTCCGGTGTGAGTTTGGAACGCGCGATCTGGGTCATCCGGATCAGCGCTTTTTTTATGCCTATACCCTGTCCTGCCTGGACCACAACGCCGTCATCCCCGGCGCAGACCAGTTTTATGTTCAGGGTGGAGACAACAAGGGATTTTATACCTGTGAGCCTGCCGTTTTTCTTGAACACATCCAGGTTATCCAGGACAAAGAAGGTTGTTACGGAATCCCTGTAGGCCTCAAGGGCGTCTCTCATCTCCTCAAAACTCATGTCTTCTTCCGCAAGTTCCAGAACCTTTGCCAGCATTTGGGACTCGCCGCTGGCGGCGGATTTGGAATCGATTATATGGATGTTCTTTGCAGGAGTTTCACCCTCGTGTTCTTCCAGATACAGAGAACGTCCCAGCACAGCGCTGTTGTATGAGCCTGAGAGTTTGGCGGACAGGGTGACCACAAACACATTTTCAGCGTCACACTCCATGGCTTCCATGTATTTGTCCGGAGAAGGGCAGGCGGAATGGGGGACCAGAGGACTTGCAGCAACCTGGGCCAGAAATTCTGCCTGGTTGAAATCCTTGTCGTCCAATATCCTGTAGTCACCGATCTCCAGCCAAAGGGGGATGATCTCGATTCGGGGATCGTTTTTATATTTTTCCGGTATCTCGCAGCAGCTGTCTGCGATAACCTTTACATTCATATTCACCAAAAAGTAACCTCAATTCCCGGATAAGTGAAAAGCCACATAAAAAACGCCAGTTCCATCACCAATATGGCGGGCATAAAGATTCGAAAATACCAATGCTTTGTTTTATGTTTGAAGATCACCATCCCCAGGGTGGTCCCGAGGCAGCCGCCTATTATGGCGAAGAGAAAGAGCACTGCTTCGGGAACCCTGGATAAAAGCCTTATGGCTCTGTATTTGTCCACAGCCATAAGCGCAAAACCCACAGCATTTACAAAGAGTATATAAACAGAGAGCAGAAGACCTGCTGTCATCGACCGCCGGCTTTTTCGGCCTCCTGCATCTTCATGGCCCTGACTTTTGAAGGCAGTCCAAAGAGATTGATGAAGCCTTCAGCGTCTTTGTGGTCATAAAGATCGCCTGTTGTGAAAGATGCTATGCTTTCGTTGTAGAGAGAATATGGAGAAGTCTCCCCTTCCTTTATGATATTTCCCTTGTAGAGCCCGAATTTAACTTCGCCGGTCACATATTTCTGTGTGGACTCTATGAAGGCCTGTTCTGCTTCCCTGAGGGGAGTGAACCATTTTCCTTCGTACACCAGGCTTGCAAAACGGCTTCCCATTTCGTTCTTCAGCAGATATGTATCCCTGTCGAGTATAAGTTCCTCAAGCTGCTGATGAGCCGCGTAAATGATAGTGCCGCCGGGTGTCTCGTACACGCCTCTGCTCTTCATTCCCACAACTCTGTTCTCGACTATGTCCACTATTCCGATGCCGTTTTCTCCGCCCAGTTTGTTGAGCTTGCGGATTATGTCGGAGAGCTTCATCTTCTCTCCGTTTACGGACACAGGGAGTCCTTTTTCAAACTCCATGGTCACATGGGTAACCTTGTCGGGGGCTTTCTCAGGAGTGACGCCCAGCACCAGCATGTGATCATACTGGGGAGCGTTGGCAGGGTCTTCCAGTTCAAGACCTTCATGGCTGATATGCCAGAGGTTTCTGTCCCTGCTGTAACTGTTGTCCGCTGAGAAGGGCAGATCTATATTGTGCTTTTTGCAGTACTCCAGCTCTGATTCCCTGGAATCCATATCCCATTTGGGATCGCGCCAGGCGGCGATGATGCGCAGATCCGGGGCAAGGGCTTTTATACCAAGCTCAAACCTGACCTGATCGTTCCCCTTGCCGGTGGCACCGTGACAGATCGCTGTTGCCCCTTCCTTTCTGGCGATCTCCACAAGTTTCTTGGCTATGAGAGGTCTCGCCATGGATGTGCCCAGAAGGTACTGATTCTCATAGACCGCATGGGCTCTGATGCAGGGAGCTACATACTCGTCGCAGAATTCATCCACCACGTCCAGCGTGTATTCCTTTATAGCGCCTGTGGCGAGGGCTCTTTTGTCCAGATCTTTGGTCTCGGACTCCTGTCCCACATCGATGCATACGGCTATGACATCGTAATCATAGTTTTCTTTGAGCCAGGGAATGATAACTGTTGTATCAAGCCCGCCTGAATAAGCAAGTACTACCTTTTCTTTCATTGAAGTTTTCCTCCTGATATGATTGACGGCATCCCGGATCTCTAAATAGTGATAAACGATGCCACATAGAACAAAAGTATATGATATCGATGAGGATAATGCAAGCGCATACGAAATACAGGGTTTTCACAGGGCGGAGAAGAGATCTTGAAGATAAACTCTACTATTATATGCAGAATGGACAAAAAAACCAAAAAAGTTTGGTGATTATTTACCGTAAAACACCGTTGACAAAAGGGTTTCGCGTTGATAAACTGTAGTCAAATAAAAGGACAGAGAGATAACAGGAAAGAACAGAAGTTAAAGAAGTTTTAGGAACAGTAACTGATGTGGATTCAAGGTTCAGGCCGGGTAGTTCTACCGGAGTTAGGAGGAAAATCCACCTGACAACGAAGAGTCCTATCACTACGACAACTGAATAGATCGTAAGCGAGTACATGATGAAGGATGTTAACCGCCGGATAAGACAATCCGGGGCATCCCCGGTATAAATATACTGAAGTGAATGGAAAGCTGCTACGAAATATTACAGAAGGAGGTAGGGTCCATTGGGAAGTGAAGAAATATCACAAGTGTTGTGAGGGCGGGTATCGATCGGTAGTGAGTCGGTGCCCGTTCTTATTTTTGCTTTTATCATCTGTGATCTTGAGCTCCCCCGGAAGGGGATTTTTTTATTTGCAGCCATCTGATTTGTGTTATAATCAGAACAGGATAATGGTCGCGGAAACGGACGCCGGGAATAAGCAGGAGATTTCATATGACCAATGAAGAAATGCTCGCCAGCATAAACGATATGATGGCTGATATCATATTAAAGACTTACAGCGATCCCATTCACGCAAAGGACTGGGAAAATCTCAGAAACGATCTGATAAAGGTTGAAGAGAGCATCAAAAATTGTGATGTTGTCAAAGAGAGAAAGAGGCCTGAGGGGGTGGAACCCGAATATGAGATCCGCCCTTACAGAGACGAAGATCTTGAGGATATGGTCAGGATCTGGAACGAGGTTGTGGACAAGGGAAGGGAATTCCCCGACGAAACAAGGCTCGGGAAACTGTCAGGCAAGAAATTCTTCTCAAGTCACACATTGACCTCGGTTGCGGTGGACACATGGGACGGCTCCGTGGTGGGGCTTTATGTGCTGCATCCAAACAACATAGGCAGGTGCTCCCACATATGCAACGCCAGTTTCGCTGTCACTGAGGAACTGAGGGGAAAACACATAGGCGAGAAACTGGTGAAGGACTGTCTTGAGAAGGCTCCCAGATATGGTTTCAGAGTGCTCATGTTCAACGCTGTGGTGAAGGACAACGAGCATGCCATTCACCTGTATGAAAGGCTTGGATTTGTGGATATGGGAACCGTGCCCGGCGGCTTCAGGACAAACGACGGGGCATATAAAGATATCGATATCTTCTATCACACATTGTAAAACTGCGCCCCGGGATCTTACCCTGTAGCGCAGTTTGAGGTTTTGATGCTGTTTTTTCTTTCTTATCTCCGAAGCCCGTGACTTCGGATCCCGACATATTTGGGGGACGGATGGTTGTGAGGACTGAAGGCTCAATTGCATGGCTCGGATCCCGGCATATTTGGGGGACGGATGGTTGCGAGGACTGAAGGCCCCACCGCATGGCTCGGATCCTGACATATTTAAGATACAAAGCCGGTTGCTGCTCCGGAAACTCAGTCTCTCATATCCCTTGGAACATAATCTCTTTCTTTCATTATGCTCAGATATGCAGGTCTTATTATCTTGTCACCGGTTATGAGTTCTTCCATTCTGTGAGCGCTCCAACCGACCACTCTCGCGATCGCGAACATGGGGGTGAAGAGCTGGCGGGGGATCCCCAGCATGTCATAGACGAAACCGCTGTAAAAGTCCACATTTGCAGAAACTCCCTTGTATATGTGACGCTTTTGGG
>JAILIO010000195.1 GCA_024695225.1 Lachnospiraceae bacterium | reverse complement strand
AGATCCCCCAGGTCAGAGGTTGCATAGATCACACCGTCGGCGCCCATCCTCACTGTGCTGAAATTGGCTTCTGCAATGGTCTCATCTTCTATGGACCCCAGGTTGTAATCCTTGTCTATCGTGGTTATCCCGCAGGTTGTGGCCACATAGATCGTCCCGTTTTCATCCTCGGTAATGGCACGGGTATGGGCGGACTTCATTCCGTCCAGTTTCCCCCACTTCCTGATCTCGCCCTTATCCATCACCGCCACGCCATTGTCGTTTGTTCCTATCCACAGGCGGTCCTTGCTGTCAGCATACAGGCATTTCACACTGGTGAGACCATCGGTGGAATCCATACGCTCGAAGGTATTGCCGTCGTACCTTATAAGACCGGCATAACTGCCGATCCATATAAAACCATCGCTCGTCTCTGTGATGGCATTCGCTTCCGATGTGGGAAGACCGTTACTGTTGTCGTAGAGAACAGCAGAAAACCCTTCCATCAGTCCTGTGGGATCCACTGAAATAGTATCATTTTGGGGAACAAACATATTTGACAGAGGTGTTGCGGCTTGACATTGCCCCATACTCCCGGGATTCAGGGCAAACACTGCTGTCAGCAGGAATGAAACTGTCACCCGGCATATCTTTCGAAGAATACATTTCCTGTCTTTTATCATCAAACCGTTCCTCCCGAACATAGCAAAAAATCCTATTTTTTTGTCAATAATTTACTATACATTATTTCTTTTCAAAAATAAAATAAATTCATCCCCAGGTATAGGTTTTGAAAAATAAAACCCTTGTATATACTCAATGTTTATATCCAGCATGGCTTTCAGCTGTTCTTCAGTCTCAACACCCTCCGATATGATATCCATATCCATGTTGTGCATGATATCCGCCATACCCGTCAAAAACTTTCTGGCTTTATCATTGTTGAAAAAAGCCTGCGTAAATTTATAGTCAAACTTGATATTATCCACAGGCAGCGCCATGAGATAGTCCAGATTCGACTGCCCCGTCCCGAAGTCATCCAGAGAAAACCGGACCCCGCTTTTGATCAGTTTTTCCATGTTGGAGAGCAGAAGTCTTTTGTTCTTATTTACCGCGGTTTCCGTGATCTCAATGTTCAATTGCCGGGGATCGATCTTATATTTATCGATCAGTTCCCTGACAAACTTTGTAGGATTTTCACTGTCAAACTGCGCGGCAGATACATTGATCTCGATGCATTCAAGACCTGCAGCCTGAGCCTTTCCTTCTGACAGAAGTGCGCACACTTTTTCGAAAACTCTCTGTCCCAGGGGGATGATCTGTCCGTTATCTTCCGCGATGGTGATAAACTCTCCCGGAGGTACCAGATCCCCGTTTTTGTCGCGAATACGGACCAGGGCTTCTGCAGAGACAAAGTTTTTGGTTTTTGTGTTGTATATCGGCTGGTAAAACACTTCAACCCGGTCTTCTTTTAATGCAAGATCGATCATTTCCCTCACAATATTCTGATTTCTCATTTTCTTCAGCAGTTTATCATCTAACAGAGTTATCTCCTGCTGTTCATTTTCATATGTGTGGATAAATTTAAAGAATTCATCCGCTCCGTAAAGTTTGCTGCTGTCAGGGATCAATATGTATGTACCCTTTGCCGGTACATCTGTCACCGCATCCTTTCTCATCTTCAAAAAATGCATCCGTTCGAACATTCTCTGCTCATCTTCATACAGAACGCCGAACATCTCATCCGAAAGCTGAAATACAGGTTCAGGTCCCAACTCCAGCATACCTTTTGCCGTGCGTATGGCAACGTCCCTCTCCATGTTGAAATCCACGGAATCAATTATGTAATTGATCTTTGCTGTGAAAAATGCAAAGTGACGTTCGTATCTGAACCGGTCCTTGATATAGATGGACAGAGCCTTGGTGTTGAAGGTGCCGGTATCATTGTCAACATATTCGCTGGGATTCTCCAGCTGAATATACAGCACCACCATCCCGAAGGCAGATGCGAAGCCTATAAGCAGAAGCCCGGGGACGATAAACTGGATAACAGCTGCCAGGAGCCATATACTCTGCCATATCAACATGGAAATGATACGCCTCGGGGACACTATCTTCCTGAACAATACGGAAATGATGATGGTGGACATGGTATAGATTCCGGCCAGGATATAGGCTGCGACAGTGGATGCGCCGTAGGAATATACGACTCTGCCATCCATGAAGAAATCGATGGGAAGCACCAGTACCAGTATCTCACCCACAATGTATATTCCCACATAGACCATCTTCAGATGCTTGGATATCCGGTCCCTTGGCAGGATGCTGGTCTCCGCATAATTAAAACTCATGAACCCCTGGGTCACCAGGAGCATTATATATATCTTACACAAAAGCTTTGTCACATTGCTGTTAAAACCGTTATAGACACTTTGATATATGGATATTATGGACAGGATATCAAAGACAAGACATATAAAACATATGATAAGCGCCTTGGTATAAAGAGTGCGGTTAACAAGATCAAGTTTTTTGTTCGAAAAAAACATGACTGCTACTACGCTCAATATAAATAATGCACAACACTGAAGTTCAATATTCATTCTGTTCTCTCCAGTGATACAGTCAACACTTATCGTATTGCAAAAAACGAGCTTGTTCTCAGTTGATCCCGGACAACAGATCGATTATGGAATCATAATCAAACATAGCTGTCGCAGTCTTCAGTTTTTCCCACAACTGAGATTCATCATCGGGGATACTGTATCCTTCCATTTCTTCAATTATCTTGTCCAATGTGTCACAGTCCATATCATCAGCTGCCTGTTTTATATCCGCATAAGCTTTGGCTATCCTTGCGGGATCGGCAACGGTCTTTTCCTCTTCCCTGCTGTCCTCCCATACGGGTTTCAATAAACCCTTGAGATCTGCGTACTCCTGAATGAAGGCCTCATGGTGCTCATTTATGAAATCATGGTCCCCCTTCTTGGCAGAATCCTCCAGTTTCTGCGCCAGCTCTCCAAGTTCCTCAGCCCCTATGATCCTGATGGAGCTCTTAAGAGCATGAACCTTTATCCTGTAATTGTCATAATCTTTATTTGCATAATATTCATCCAGTTCATGTTTTTTGCTGTCAATGGAGTCGTAGAAGAACCGGAGTATGGTCATATAACTGTCTGTTCCGCCGTTATTTTTGATCCCGGTGCTCACATCTATCTGAGACCCCTTAAGTATCTTTAAGTTCTCCGGAATACCATCATCCACAGCTGGAGTTTCTCTTTTCTCATTTTCTGTTATCGTCTCCAACTTTTCTTCAGGCAGATATCTGATCATCATCTCCTCAAGTTCATCAGAATCGATTGGCTTAGTCAGATAATCGTCGAAGCCTGCGCTTAAATATTCTTCCCTTGCCCCTGCTATGGCGTTTGCAGTAAGGCAGATCATGGGGGTATCTTTATTTATATTTCTCACATCCCCCCGGATCTCTTTCATTGTCTCGATCCCATCTTTATTTGGCATCATATGATCTAGGAAGATAATATCATATTTTTGGGAAAGGGTTAACCTGATACCGTCATCTCCACTATCACCGGTGTCGATCTGCACCTCGGTCTCCTTGACCAGATTCTTGAACACCATAAGGTTCATGAAATTGTCATCCACCACCAGTATCTTTGCGGCGGGCGCTCTGAAGCTCTCTCTGTGTTCTGAAAGATCCTTGGAAAACTCTTTGTATGCTTCATGATAATCTCCTATGGGTTCAGGATCCATGACCTTCTGCTTCAGTGAAAAACTGAACACGGAACCCTTTCCGTATTCGCTGGACACTTCCAAATGTGAATCCATCTTTTCAAGCAGGCTTTTGGTGATACTCATTCCCAGCCCGGTTCCTTCTATATTCCGGTTACGTTTTTCCTCGATCCTCTCAAATTCGGAAAAAAGTTTTTTCATATCATCGGGTTTTATCCCGATCCCGGTGTCTTCAACAGCGACATTCAGTACAACCTCATCCTCCTGCTCTTCTGTCTTTTCACACCCGACGGTAAATGTGACACTGCCCTTTTCAGTGTACTTTGCAGCGTTGGTGATGATGTTTGTTATTATCTGCTTTATCCTGACCTCGTCACCATACAGCTTTTTAGGGATATCCCTGTCAAAGTCGTAAATAACTGTCAGACCCTTGCTTTCTGCCCTGTTTTTCAGGAGGGTTACAAGGTCGTAGAGAACAGCCGAAACATCATATTCCACAGGAATGATCTCTATTTTCCCGGCCTCTATCTTTGAGAAATCCAGTATATCGTTTATGATCCCAAGCAGCGTGTTACCTGCATTCCTTATATTGGAGGCATAACCATTTATGGCTTCATCCCTGCTCTCCCTCAGGATCATCTCGTTCATTCCCAGTACAACATTTATAGGTGTCCTGATCTCATGCGACATGTTTGCCAGAAAATCACTCTTGGCTTTGGATGCGTCCTCCGCAATGGCTTTAGCCTCCCGCAATTCATCGCTTTCCCTGGCCTTTATGCTCACCCTGGTCAGATATAATGCCCCAACCATGACCAGCAGCATGAGAAGGCCAAACACCCACACCACCAAAAGGGTAATGTTTCCGATCCCTTTGGAAGCCACGGCCTTGGGGACATATCCCGACACAAGGAAATCCGTATCAGGGATCTCTGATTCAAACAAAAGCATTTCTCCCCTGTCGGTATTAAAGGTCTTGGCGGCAGCGACAGACACTTCCATCTGCATATGCATCTGATTAAATCTTTTACGGATATCTTTGCTTTCAAACCAGGCCATATCCTCATCTGAGCAATTGTAGAACGGGATCACTATATCATCATCCCTGGTTGTAACGCATATCTTTCCCTGATCCTCGTATATCTCAGTGGCAAAATAATCCTCCAGGACATCAAAGGGGCACAGACGATAAAGGACATAACAGATATTTGACCCGTGATAAACGGGACATGTCAGGAGCAGGCCTTCATTTTCCACATAGGTTATGGCTTTGTTTCCCCTAAAAGAATCCTGGATACCTCTGTATTTCCTCGCATCTATACGGTCGCCGTAGAGTGCTTCCCCGTCAAGGGAAAGCAGCCCCTGTCTGATGCCCGGCTCCACATAAATCCTCGGAACCATATCATCCATATCATCCAGTGAACGCCCCAGGACAGATGAGATATATTCCAGATTCTCAAGTTCGGAATCAAATTTTTCTGACATGATAAGAGCATAAGCACGGGCCTGTTCTTCTGTCTGACTCTCCGTGTAGGAGTCCAGCAGCACTCCTATACGGTTTCTCAGAACGATTCCTACGATGATCAGGGCAAGTGCAAAAAACACCAGCACATATACAGTTCTGTTAC
The DNA here is from genome assembly GCA_024695225.1 of Lachnospiraceae bacterium. Taxonomy (GTDB): domain Bacteria; phylum Bacillota; class Clostridia; order Lachnospirales; family Lachnospiraceae; genus JAEELB01. The sequence continues at coordinate 14,276 of JAILIO010000195.1, read as the reverse complement.
CCTCCCGGGACTTTCTCTCATTCATATACTTCTACGCCTTCCACATACCAGTCCATATAATAAAACAATTCTTCATCACTTATCCGTTCGTTTTCACCACATCGCATATTGCCCTTATTGTCATAGATCTCCCCGGAAAAAACATCTTTCCATCCGCTTATCCTTTCAGATTCAGCCTCCACCAGTGATCTTGTGTCTGCCGTGACCAGATCCGAACAAGGATAAAGGGAGACTGCATTGTCGTCTATCCCCAGCCAGTAATTATGAGAAAAATTGGCTCTTCCGCTCAGATAATCGCTTAAGACTTTGCCATATATATAATCCCAGTTGATAAGGGCAGCTGTCAGCATTTTGTCGGAATAATCCTTATATACAAAATTATAACCAGTACTGTACAACCCCATTTCATCTGCAAGGTCCAGAGCATAGGCCCTGTCTTCGTGAAAGGTGATCAGGTCTGCCCCTGCTGCAGACAGATTTTTCACAGCCCTTTCCTCCATCTCCCGGTCATCCCAGCTGTTGGTGTAATTCACTATCACTTTTGCAGAGGGATTGACCCTGTGAACCCCCATGGCATAAGCATTCACCGAGCGTATAGTCTCCGGGACAGGCATGGCTGTAACATACCCTAAAACATCGCTTTGTGTCACGGAACCTGCCACGATACCTGCAAGATATCTCACCTGGTACATCCTTGCGAAATATGACATGCAATTTTTTTCATCCGACTCGCCGCATATATCATAAAAAGCTACATTTGGATATTTTGCAGCTATGGGGTCGATACAAAGGCCGTAACCGTAACTCGTGAGGAATATACAGGAGCACCCCTTAGACACAAGTTCGGAAACAGCTTTGCCCAAAGGTCCCGCCTCCTCCGGAACATTAAATTTTGCGGTAACATGGCAGGATTGATCTTCGCAGGCCTTAATTATCCCTTTATAATGACTTTCATTCCAGCCGTCATCGTCGGAAGAGCCGATAAACACTGCGCCTACTGATATGGCACTGCTCTCGCTTTCCGGCCTGAAACTGAATATGAGATAAATGATCCCGAGTACCAGTAATATGCTCAGGGCCAGGAATGCAAGTCTTGTGAATAATTCCTTATTCTTCAACACTGACCCCCTCCACATACCAGTCAAACCGGTTTAGCATTTCATCGTCGGACATGGATTCGCCTTCCGGGATACGCAGAACGCCCTCATTGTCCGTAACAGGTCCGTAGAAAACATCAAAGTTTCTGTCTTCAAAGCCACCGACCGCCCGCTCCACAGCTCCCTTTGTACCGGGTGCACAGGCTGAAGTCGGTTCTGACAGCCCGACGATCCCGTCTTCCATGCTGATCCAGTCAATACTGCCGTAAAACTTTCCCTTAAGACAGTCGAGAATGGTTTTTTTGTAATACTCGTCCCATTTCCATTCGCATGCTGCAAGTAAACTGCCGGGAAACAATTCTGCATTGTCCATATTGAACCCTATGGAGAAGATTCCTCTGTCTGCGGCAACCCTGTTTGGAGCCAAAGAATTGGTGTGCATTGACATGATGTCTATATCAGGATATCTTTCCATAAGGATATTGCTTCCCTTTTCCGCCACATCATCGTCGACCCAGGAATTCACATAGATCACGTGGACATTCACATCCGGAGCCACACTTCTGACTCCCAGCGTAAATGCATTTATCCCTCGGATCACCTCTGATATCGGGAAAGCGGCTACATATCCGATCTCTCCCGTCTCTGTTTTCATTCCCGCAACGATCCCTGACAGATATCTGGCCTGATACATCCTCCCAAAACAGGATGACATATTTATACGCTTTTCAGTACCGGATGGGTTGATAAAAAAAACATCAGGATATGCTTCAGCTGCTTTAGTCACATATTCCCCATATCCATAAGAAGCTGCGATGATGATCTCGCATCTTTTATGTTCGATCAGATCCTTCATCGCATCAAGGCAAGCCTCATCCTCCGTAACCCCTTCACTGCAAATGACATTCAGATTCAGATCTTCTTTTATATGAGTAAGAGCATCGTAATGTGTCTGACAAAAGTTGGCATCATCCCTTGCCCCGGTTATGACAAGACCCACATTTGTTGTTTTTGATGTGATATCTGTATCAACTTCCTTGTCTCTTATCATTATCATTCCTATGACTATGGCTGCAAGTATGACCGCAACTATGATGATCAGTTTTCCCGATGAACTCAGTTTCATCAACAATCCCCCGGCTTGACTGTAATGTATGTAATGATCATGTCCCAGGATCAGCACAGCAGGATCTGTGGATGACCTATATATAAACAAGTGATCATTATTGATCAAAAAAATACCGAAACAAAGACGTCCTGATCAATGATTACATCAAAACATCAACGCTTAATTATATCAGATATGCCATTTTATGACAATTAAGACAAAAGGCCTGTACAACTCAGAATGACTTCATTTGATATCGAATCGTATATCAAAAAAGTCCTTCTTTACATCGATCCCCTTAGAAAGGGATGTCTTCAATACAGAGATCATTTTTTCCGATGTGCTTCCATCGCCGAAGGGATTCACCACATTATGGGCTATTTCTCTAAACTCCCGGGTTTCTGCTTTTTTCATGGCCTTATCTATACTCAAACGATCAGGTTCACAGTGGATGGCGCAGGCAGAGAACTCTCTCCCCTTTTGCCTGTCTCCTATATCGATGACCGGTATCTTCATAGCAGGCCCTTCCGTGGTCCCGCTGGAAGAATTTCCGATCATCATCTCAGAATACTTTAAAGCCGTGAGATAGCGTTTCATCCCAAGGGATGAAACAACAAAAAAATTTCTCCTACTACGACCTTCTTCCGTCCATATACGGTTAATAAGATCTCCTCCGGAATCAGCATTTGAGAGGGTGATCAGATATTGATAATGGGGATTCATATCAAAAGCGGCGATCAGTTCACGGAGTTCTCCCTCCGATGATTCAGCCTCAAGAGTGACAGGATGGAATGTTACAACACAATAAGGTTTTTCAACATCCATCCCCAGCTGGCCGAGCAGATCATTCCTGGGCAGAGTCTCTGCTTTCAAACAATTCTCGATGGCTAAAGAGCCGACATTGAATACACTGCCGGGGTTCTCACCCAGCTGGATGACCCTTTTTCTGTATGTGTCACAGGTAGTAAAATGAATATTACTCATCTTGGTCAGGGAATGACGGTATATTTCATCTATCGCCCCGCTGGTAGTACTGCCACCGCATATATGGCAGATGGGTATGAGCAAGGTGGATGCTGCAATACCAACCCCAAACATTTCATATCTATCGCCGATGGCGATCAGCAGGTCAGGCCTGTGGGAATCAAAATAAGATGAAAATGAACAGCTCACTTCACCGATCTGCGAAGCAATCCCCGGCCGTGAGTTATCATTCAAACCGGTTATAGGAATCCTCTCAGCGACGGGTATGCCGGATGACTCGATCTCATCTATAGTACTCCCCTGCCCACCGGATAAATGAGAACCTGTGACCACAAGGTCAAGATCAAAGAAATCATCTTCCTCCAGTTTCCTGAGAAGTGGCAAAAGCTGTCCAAACTCGGCTCTGCTCCCGGTCACAGCGCATATCTTTACTCCAGACATATCAGTTCATCCTCACCAAAATCACGCACAGCTTTTGTCCCCAGAACATCGAACCATTTCATGGCAGACACTCCGTTTCCCGGACGTTTTGTGGTGATATTTTCTTCTGTAAGGACCTCACCCTTTTTGATGTCCCGTTTTGCCACTATGCTTTTACGGGCTACGATGATATTCTTCCTTTCAAGAGGAGAACACTCCTTTTTCCCGTCGCCAAGAGCGATCTCAATATTCCTGATTGCAGATATCATGGCTCTCAAACCCTCCGGTTCGATGCTGGCTTTATGATCCGGTCCGTACATATTTCTGTCCAATGTGAAATGTTTTTCTATCACTGTGGCACCCATGGCAGTCGCAGCTATGGGAACCTCTATGCCAATGCTGTGATCCGACAGCCCTACAGGAAGATCAAATGTATCTGCCAAAGTATTCATGGCACGGAGATTTACATTTTCCATCATAGTGGGATAATCCGTATGACATTGAAGAAGGGTTATATCCCCACTTCCATTTTCTTTCAATATCCCGATAGTCGTTTTTATCTCATCCAGTTCCGCCATTCCGGTGGACATGACAACAGGCTTATGCGTCTTTGCAATCTCCAGCAGATAAGGAAGATTTGTGATCTCTCCCGATGGTATCTTCCAAAAAGGCAGATCCAGTGAATCCAGGAAATGAACGCTGTCTATATCAAATGCTGTTGAAAGATAAGCGATCCCGACTTTATTGCAGTATTCATATAGTTCGTAATGCTGATCCAGAGTCAGACGAAGTTTTAAAGCCATTTGCAACTGGGTTTCATCCGCCCCGGTCTCCCGTTTCTGATACTCAGCTTTTGGTGCATATTTTGAAGTAGGATTAACCGCTGTCTGAAATTTGACGTAATCCGCCCCTGCTGTTTTGGCTTCGTCTATGAGTTTTTTTGCCAGGTTCATATCCCCGTTGTGGTTAACCCCGGCCTCAGCTATAACTATGGTATGCATATGCTTTCCCCTCGATTCAGAATTGTATTTATTTACCTCTCAGTTCGGCAAAACGGTCATATTTCATCTCTTCTTTGAAATCTTCAAACATTCTCACAACATCATACTGCGGTTCGTAACCGAGTTCTTCCTTTGCGTTACGGACATCCATCAAAATGCCGCCACCTGCTGTTTTATCCCGGAGGACGATTATCTCAGACTGTTTGTCCGGCGGACAGAACACCTTTCTGATGGCTTCCATCTGCTCCATTTGATTCACGGGCACACCTGTGCCGCAATTGTAAAATCCCTTCAGGAGTTTCTGATCCTCAATGGCAAGGCAAAACATGTATGCCATATCATAAACATAGATCATATCCTTTGAATATGAGGGATCGCCCCAGATATCCAGAGGTTTACCCTCCATAGCGTTAAAGATCAGTTTATAGAGGGGGCGAAGTTTTTTAACACCATCGGGATAAATATAGTGATTGGGGCTATAGGAATAAATGGTCGGGAATCTGAAAATAAATGTTTTTAATCCGTATTCCTGGTGATAATGCTCTATCAGCTCACAGGCAGCGTTCTTGGAGATCACATATACCGCGTGGTCCCCCACATAGCTGAAATTCCTGGGCATATCGGGCTTGACAACGGTACCTGCGGGATATTCCCACATGTCGTAACAGCTGGTTGAATACAGCAGTTTCTCAACATTATTTTTGCGGCAGTACTCAAGCACATTATAGGTTCCTTCTATGATGGAGCTGATATACAGTTCGGGGTGATACCCGTCCATATAGGCGGGGATCACAGCCGCAAGATCAATGACTGCATAAACATCATCTTTGGGCAGCTTATCGAATTCTTTCTCTTCAGAAATATCCATGGAAATATACTGTATTCCCATTCTGCCGAAGACTTCAGCTTTCTCACGGCGGCCTACGGCGATCAATTCAAATTCACCACCGGTATACCTTTCTTTTGCATATTTCATAAAATATGAACCTACATTACCTGTTGCACCGAGAACCACTATTTTCTTCATTTTTCTCCTCCGATCGAATCCTTTAACTGTCACCGATTTTATTATCGTCTGAAACCTACGCTCTGTACTGGATCATCCTGCTGTTATCTGTATCGAAGTTCTCATTTATCTGCTTTCTCAGATCTTTTAAAAGGTCAAATGAACACTTATCAAATATTGTTCTTCCGATGTAAAACGGCAACCTGCCGTTTTTATTAAACTGTTTTTTGAATCCAAACAGATTGTCATCCTCTTCCATGCCGCCCCCGAGATGAAACTGTCTGATACCTCTGCTGCTTGCCCAGCACGCCGCCTCGTAAAGCAGAAGATTCCCCGGAGAATACTTTCTGGAATCCGTACGCGTTCCCGCCAGGTGATAATGCATATATCTGTCATTGTAATACATCATCGCTGCCGCTATAGGACAGCCCTCTCTCATGGCATAAAAGATACAAGCATTGTCCTTCAGGTTTATCTGTTGTTCAAAATATTTCCCGTCAAAAAAATAATAATCGTCAGCGTCATCTTTTCTCATGGTTTCCTCATATATGGGAAGAAAATCATGATAATCATCTATGGGCCTGCGAAGGATGGTCACTCCGTTTTTTTGAGCTTTTCTCACCATATTTCGATTTTTGCTGTCCATATTGGCCATGATCAGCTCAGGGGACGATGTATCGATAAAAACTGTTTGATGTAGATATCTGGTCTCGATCACAGCCGGCAGTACTTCGTGATTATAAAGCAAAGGGTGGAATCTGATGAACTGTGAAACTATCCTGCGGTTTTTGGCAAATTCCGTAAATTCCGTAATAAACTTTTTCTGTGCCTGCCCAGATACCGGGTGATCACAAAGAGGACCTCCGTACCCATAAGGGGTTTCCAGATCATAATACCTCCCAGGTTCAAGATGGCTTTCAAATTTCGGATCCTCCGAGATGTCCCTTTGCATCACCACATAGCAGAATCTGTCATCCCCATCTTCAAAACTGATCAATGACGGCTCGCCATCACCATGTATCCGAAAAGTCTCTGCATATCCACTCAGATAATAAATATCCCAGTTTGCATAGGACTTTACTACCCGATCCCATATGTCTTTATCATTCAGAGAAAACACATTCAACATTTCTTGTTTTCCCCGTATTTGTCCATTGTTTCCACCAGATAGATGATATCCTTTTCATCATATCTCTGGTCTACAGGAAGTGATATCAGTTTTTCCGCACACTCCGCGGCAAAACACCTTTCATTTCTCTTTTCTCCGTCAAAAGGCCAATGAACAGCACAGTAGATCCTGTTATCCATCAAAAATGAACGAAGATCATCCCTGTCATTCACTTTTATGGGAAATACAAGGGGACAGTCATCTTCTCTCAACTTAACTACAGGTTCTATCCCTCTCTTTCCCAGTTCCGTCTTAAGAAGATCGTAGTTTCTGACCCGTGATCTTTTTAGAGCTTTAACATCCACGCAGGACGCGATATAACGTGAAAGATCAGACAGCAGATAAATATCCTTCTGCTTGTCCAGTCTGTCTTCGCATTCCCTGAATATCTTTCGATATTCTTCATTACAGTCAAATCCGGTCTTTAAAAACAGATCTTTCAGCACCATGCCGTAAGTCCGGCTGTTGTCTGTGCTCCTCTCATGATCGATGCGGTCAAACATCCTCATGGGATCCTCCCCGGAATAAAGAACCCCTCCGGATGGGACCGGGATCCATTTTCGTATGCTGCAGACCTGATAATCCCCTATGGTACATGATTCTGAAAAAATACTGTGTGTAGTATCTTCAACGATGATCAGTCCGTTATCATCAGCAAATTCTCTTATCCTCAGCAATTCATCCCGGGGTCTGACAGCGCCAAAATAATGCATCAGAAAAAGGACACGAGTGTGCCCGTTGATCATTGATCCCAGACTTTCGAGATCCGCTGAAAAATCGTGATTGAGCTTGTAAAACCGTATCTTGTCCCTTTGAAAACAGTCGGTTACCGATCTGCATATGAATTCCGGCATCAGAAATTCATCAGCATCCTGAAAAAAAGAAATAAAGTGCCTGAGAGCGCTTCTGCCACTGTCAAAATAGCACTGCCGCTCAAACGGCCTGAGATATTTAAAAATATTATCATCCTTGATCGTAAGATCTTCTAAGGTGAGATTATATTCGCTTCCAAGTTCCATATCGATTCCCCGCAAAGATCCATCCTAACATGTTAAATCCCCGATATCCGCCGTTCATCCGGAACAAATGTAATAACACCTTCCAGGATAAACACAGATTAAGTTTACTATGATGTAAAAATCATTGCAACCTTGCTTCCGGGCCATTCATAGCAGAAATCTCCTCAGATTTTCAGCTTAGATGACAATTTATCATAAATTCTTTTTCATTTATCCTTTGACAGATCCAGACTCCTTATATGCTGCCTGAGGCGAAGGATACCCTGAGGATTTACACTTAGTTCGTCAACTCCAAGCCTCAGGAATGTCTCCGTAAGAGAAAGGTCAGAAGCCAGTTCACCACAGATACCCACAGGGATATTGTGCCGGTGTCCAGCTTCCACAGTCATACGGATCATTTTGAGCACCGCAGGATGATGAGGGTCAAAAAAAGGCTCAAGTTTTGCATTCTGACGGTCTATGGCGCAGGCATACTGTGTGAGATCGTTTGTGCCAATTGAGAAGAAATCAACTTCCTCAGCCAGTTCATCCGCGCACAGGACTGCAGCAGGGGTTTCGATCATTATCCCGAGTGCCGGTCTGCCGACCCTCTTTCCTTCACATTCCAGTTCATTCCTGCACTCCTCAAGTATTTCTTTTGATCTTCTGATCTCCCAAAGACTCGTGATCATGGGAAACATGATCCCAAGATTTCCGTAGGCGGAAGCTCTGAGCAGAGCCCTGAGCTGCCTCTTAAAAAAGTCCTTTCTGGCAAGGCTTATTCTGATACCCCTGAATCCGAGGGCCGGATTCTCTTCTCTTCCCTTATACAAATGATCTGCGGTCTTGTCTGCGCCTATATCGCAGGTGCGTATGATCACGGATTTGGGAGAAATGGCTTCAACAACTCTCTTATACTCTTCGAACTGCTCTTCTTCAGAAGGTTCCTTCCTTCTGTTCAGATATACGAATTCGGAGCGGAACAATCCCACCCCTTCGGCGTCATTGTCAAGTACAGAGCAAGTCTCCGAAGGATCCCCGATATTTGCGCACACCTTTACAGTACAGCCATCAGCGGTGGTGTTTGGTCTGCCCTTCAGTTCCTGCAAAAAAGCTTTTTTCTCCTGCTCCTCCTTCTGTTTTAAAGTGAGAGAATCTATCAGATCCTGAACAGGATCGATGTAAATGCATGAATCATATCCATCAAGGACAGCAAGCCTGCCATCCCAATCATCCGATATATCCCTGCACTGTATGATAGCCGGAATATCCAGACTTCCTGCAAGTATCGCAGTGTGGGAAACGAGACTCCCTTCCCTTGTAACAAGCCCCAAAAGCATAGACTTGTCAAGCCTGACTGTTTCGGAAGGACTCAGATCTTCTGCGACCAGTATGTATGGTTCCTTTTCCCGGGAGCTTGGGAGATCGTTTCCAAAAAGAGCGTCCAGCATTGCATTCTTAAGATCGGTCACATCTTCGCTTCTTGCCCGGAAATAAGGGTCCTCCATATCCAAAAACATCTTTGCCTTTTTGTCAAAGCATTGTTGCACAGCATATTCAGCGCTTTGTTTTTGCTCCATTATGATCTCTTTACATGAGGTGATGAGATCATTGTCATCCAGTATCATCTCATGCGCTTCAAATATGGCTGCGCTTTCATCCCCCATTTCCTCAACAGCTTTTTCATAAAGAGCATGCCGCTGTTCCTGAACCTTTACCCTTGCTTTTTCAAAACGGTCTGCTTCGGAGACCGGATCTTCGATCTTTTCATCGCGGATCTCATAGACCGATGGCTTATATAACCGGATCCTGCCTATGGAAATACCACCGACTATCCTTTTTCCTGAAGCAACCCTCATAGTATCTCCTTCCGATCCGTACTCATGGCATCACATCAGCTTTTCCATTTTCATTCATTTCCATTGACAGGTCATTCGATCAGTGTCAGGAAGCCTTATCTCATAGCCTTGTCATCACATCGGGGTGCATGGTTATAACTGAACCGCCGGCATCGATCACTTCTATCTCCCCGAAGTACCCCCAAACCAGTAATCCTGCGAGGAGGATGATCACTGCCAGCAGAAAAAGCCAAACCGGAGCTGTGACCACACGTATGTAGTCATTTAACTGTTCCGGATTTGAAATGTTGTCGATACTCTTTTTTCTGAAGATCTCCATGTGTTTTCTCCCGTCCTGTAGATTTCATCGGATCTTTTATGTCTATCTAATTCCCCGTGTTCCGTTCTGTTCTCTTATGACGATCTCATTTCCCATATTCCGTTCTGTTCTTTGACAATCTGTGCCTTGTGGTTTTCAGCCCACACTCTGTCTTCTTACAAGTTCGGCAAATACGCCGTTCTTCTCAATAAGTTCATCATAAGTCCCCTCTTCCACAATATTTCCTTTGTCGAGGACCAGTATCCTGTCACAATGCCGTACCGTGGAAAGGGAATGGGCGATGACTATCTTCGTACAATCCATGGCATCAAGCACATTTGTTATGTTTTTCTGATGGATATTGTCAAGGGAGCTGGTTGCTTCGTCCAGGATCAGCAGCCGTGGATCTGATGCCAGCGCCCGGGCCAGCATGACCCTCTGTTTCTGTCCCCCTGACAGGTTATCTGCGCTCTCCGCCACCTGCGTAAATAATTGCATGGGCATCTCTCTGATATCATCCCCAAGCCCCACCTTATCAACCAGTTTCCAGGCTTCATCTACGGTCAGTCCCGGAGCGTTGATGGAAATATTTGAAAATATGCTTCCTGTGAGAAGCCTGCCATCCTGTAGAACAGTTCCTATTTTGGAGCGGAGAGACTTGAAATCAAGAGTGTTCATATCCCTTTTGTCATAAAAGATCGAGCCGCTCTGAGGTGTTTCAAACCCCAGCATGAGCCGCATGAGAGTGCTCTTCCCACAGCCTGTTCGCCCCACTATCCCCACATATTCTCCCGGTTTGATATGCAGGTTTAACCTGTTGATGATAGGTACGTTGTTGTTATCCTCAAAGGCAAAAGTCACATTGTCAAATTCTATTTCTCCTTTAAGTGATTCCACCACTGTTTTATTCACGGATATACCGGGTTCCTCCTCCATGATGGGCCGGATCAGCTCAAATATGGAAGCTGCCCGGGCGCCGGATACCATAGTGCTTGAAAAAACAGCGAGAGAGCCGCTGAACAATCCGAATGCTGCATTAAAATAATAATAATCGGAAATGCTCACTTCATTTTGCACAGCCAGATAATAAATATTTACCGTTCCAAGAAGGGCCACCGCCATGGAGAGGACATTATTTATCTTGAGAAGCGTGGGCGGATTGTACAACAGAGACGCCTGTTCCGAATAATCCTTGCCCCATTTTACAAATGCCCTGTTCTCGGCTCCGCTGAGCTTTATCTTTTTTATGCCATAGAGGATAGAATATGCCGTGCCCTGTTCTTTTGAGGCCAGTTCCATCTGTTTCTTGCTGATACCGGCCTGAAAATATGCGAGAAGGAATGTCAGTATGACTGAAACTATCAAGATTACGATTACCGTTTCAGTGAAATCAGGGGTGACCAAAATGATCTGAAAAATATACAGCATAGAGAACAATACCGTAACAATGGTGGAAAAAAAATTCACGAAGAGTTCAGAGGAAAAATCGCTCATGTACCGCACACGGTTTGCAAGATCACCGGAATTATAATTTTTAAAAAATGAGGGATGAAAGCTCAGGATCCTCATCATCGCCGCAGCTTCTATGTTCATATCCAGCTTGAGCGCTATCCTGTTCAGGAAAAGATCCTTCAGTATCTCGATCAGGAAAGTACTGATGGAGGTACAGAAAATAAATACAGCCATTGCTGCCAGAACCTGAAAATCCTCTGAAGGTGCCACAACAGAAAAGAGTTTTCCTGTCTGCCAGGGTATGAGAAGTCCTATAATAGTTGCTGCTGCCACGGAAAGTGTGTACAAAAGCATGCTCCCGCCGTCCACATTCTCAAAAATATACTCCATCAAGTCCCTTTTTCCCATTTTTTTCATGGGAAAAGGTTTATAGAAAGCTATGGCATCGGTGGAAAACAATTTTTCGGAATTTCCGGTCACAAACTCGATCCTGCCGTTCTCGGGATTGACATAGCTGTATCTGCTTGACCCCCGGGGGATCAATGCCACAGGTTTTCCGTCTTTTATGAAGGTAGTCAGCATTGCTCCGGAAGCGTCATGTCTCCAGCCCTTTTCCAGTTTCACATCCCGTCTCATGATACCCGACGGTCTCAGGAGATATTCCAGCACATCGTCCAAAGTGTTTACGCTTTCCGGAATATCCCTGCCGGTGACATTGTAATAATCGAGTATCCTGCCCACTGCATTCAGCGTCAATACTCTTTCATCCCTGAAAGCTGCAGTAAACTGTCTGCCGTTTACCGCCTCTATCATACGGACATACATATCGTTTACTGCTTCAGACTCAGTAGTATTCTTTTTCTTTACCTGTTCGTCAAACCAGCTCATATCATTCACTCAGGACCAGTGTTCTGTAGGCCCCGTTTTCGATCTTCATCAGTTCCTCGTGTGTACCTCTCTCCAGGATCTTACCGTGATCCATATAAATGATCTCATCACAATACTTGATGGCATTTATCCTGTGGGCGATGATCACACAGGCGATCCCTCTGTTTTTTATAGCCTTCATTATCTCATGCTCCATCCTGGCATCAAGAGAACTGGTGGATTCATCCAGGATCAGAAGAGTCGGATCCGCAGCCAGCACCCTGGCTAATTCCAGTCGCTGTTTCTGACCGCCGGACAGGTTTCTTCCACCCTCTGAAAGCATGTACTGATAACCGTTGGGGAAATGCATGATCTCATCGTGCACACAGGCATCTCTGGCAGCCAGTACCATTTCATAATTCTCTATGGCAGGATTCCACATTTTTATATTATTCTCTACCGTATCATCAAAAAGAATGGGATTCTGATCCACAACCCCCACAGAGCCTTTCAGTGTATTCCTGTCTATCTCTCCTATGGGTTTTCCGTCAAACAGGATCTCTCCTTCCCATGGTATGTAAAGCCCGGCGATCAGGCCGCATACAGTGCTCTTTCCACTGCCGGACATTCCCACAATGGCAACACTTTTACCGGCTTCAAGTTTCAGATTAAAATCCACGATATTGGGAGCTGACAGTTTTCCATAACCAAAGGTTACATTTCGTATCTCCATTTCACCGGAAAGTTTCCTGTACTCAGAAGGAGGCTCCACACTCTCCCCCTTCAGGATCAGTTCATCCTCCGGGAAATCCATTACATCTTCTATCCGCTCAATGTCAGTCTTCATCTCCTGGATGCTCTGTCCGGCGGCGATAAATGTCTTGGCAGGTTTCATAAACTGCATCATAAGACCCTGGAATGCAAGTACGATACCGGGGGTAAAATTCCCTTTCATGACCAGGTAAACGCCTACGACCATTATCAGATCATTCACCAGATTGATCAGAAGGTCCGGTATCTTTCCCAAAAACGAATTCAGTTTGACATAATGCACATTCTGGGTATTTGTGCCGGCCTGAAACCCGGCCCATCTGCCGAAGAAACTGTTTTCTGCGCCGTTTGCCTTTATGGTCTCGATCATCCCTATACAGGAGATGGTTGTGGAAATAAGTTTTGCTCTGTCTTTTATAAGCAGCCTGGTCATATTGATCCGCTGTTGGCTCACATACCAGGCGATACCGAAATCTATGACTATGGCCAAGAGTCCTACAAAAGACAGCAGCGGTGAGTGCCTGAACAGCACAACAAAGTACGCAAGCATCATGATCCCGTCCAGATATATGGGAGTCATCACATTTATCAGCACATCCGACACTGCCGCATTGTCGTTTCTTCTCTGTTCAATGTCTCCTATCATGTGATGGGAGAAAAAACTCATGGGAAGCCTCAACACATGACGAAAATAAGTGGCATTGCTGATAGTTGCAAACTTTCCGTTTATGCGGAAGGAAAAGACGGCCTTGAGCCAGGAAACAGATATCTGTATAAGCGTGACAAACAGCAGAAGCTGTATAAAAGGCATAAGGAACTCAGGATTATTTCCGGGAAGGAGATAATCCATAAAAAATCTTGAAAGTGCAGTGGTGATTATAGTGCAGACAGACAAGATAAATGAAGTGATAGCCACAAACAATATAGATGTCCTGGTATAATCAAGCCTTTTCTTTACAAAATCCCATACTTTCCTTGGTTTACCGGATGGTTCAAACTCTTCTCCCGGTTCGATCGCAATACAGACACCGGTAAAACAGCTGTCGAATTCCTCCGCGGAAACCATTATCTCTCCCCTTGCGGGATCGTTAAGGCAGACCATGTCACCAAAAAAACCTGTAAGCACCAGGAAATGACTGAATTCCCAATGGAGGATACAGGGATAGCCGTGGAGCTCACGCAACTGTTCAGGTTCAAGGCGGTATCCCTGGGCCTTAAACCCATAGCTTTCGGCAGTCCGCATTATG
>JAILIO010000187.1 GCA_024695225.1 Lachnospiraceae bacterium | reverse complement strand
TATGATACCGGGGCTCTCAGTCTCGATGAAAAATTTGCGGAGAATATCGCCGGGGCAGAAGCGGTGGGGATGCCCTACGGGATTTATTTTTTCTCCCAGGCCACCAGCGATGTAGAAGCTTTTGAGGAAGTTCAGTTCATTGTCGCCGCGCTGTCAGGACATCAGGTGATATACCCGGTGGCGATAGATATGGAGATAGTGTCCGGTCATTCTTCCAGGCTTTCAAAGGTTACTGCAGTACAGAGGACAGGCATAACAAATACATTTCTGCAGGGTATAAAAAATGCAGGCTTTGTGCCTATGATATACGGAAACAAAGAATGGCTCCTAACGAGGATCGATATGAGGAGCCTTTATGATTACGATATCTGGCTGTCAAATGATGGCGAGACCCCGGATTACCCCTACAGGTTTTCAATGTGGCAGTACACCACCAAGGGAAGCATCCCGGGTATCGACGGTGACGCCTGTCTGGATATCAGTTTTGTCGATTACGGGGAGAGGTAGGACGATCCTGGGGTTCAGCCGTGAGCATTCCTGCTCCTGATCTTTAAAACCTGATCATTTGGCTGTGAAACTGATGTCTCAGGATATTTCAGCCCTGATCATTTGGCGGTGAAGCTGAAGGCTTAGGATCTTTCAGCCCTGCATCCTTGAAAAGGCTTCAAAAACTGAATCGGGGATCTCGGTTTCGGCATACATTTTTGCGTACACTGAAGGCTTCAGTGATTCTATGTAATTCAACGAATATTTTCTTTTGATCCCTTCTTTCATAAGCATATCCGCCGCTTTATTGTAGGCTACGGCAGCTTCTTCCGGGGTGTTGTAGAATCCGATCCGGCTGTAACCGTTTATGTGAATGCTGGCTTCAAATACCACCCGTCCTTCACAGGCAGTTCTCGTGACGCCGAAATAGGAGTTCAGCACCTCTATGTTTGAAACCCTGAGATCCGAACTGTCGCCGTTTTTGAAGCGGTAATCCCTGCCCGGGACCGCATGGATCCTTACGCCGTATCTGGTGAGTATACCGATCTGGGAGCCGTAATCAGATACGAAAAGTCTGTTTCCGCGTCTTATGATCCTGTGAGAGGAATAATAAAAAAGGTCTTCATTGTCAAATATCAGGTAATCACCGGGGGCAAGGTAGTAGAAAAAATACGTTTTGTACAGATAGACCGGCGAGGCAGAATAAATGCCATTGTCTCTGAAATTTACAAGGCTTACCCACTTGGAAAAGGGAAGGGAGCGAAGGGTGGCGTGATAGTCGTCGGCTGGCGCGGTCGATAAAAGGAGTTTTCCGGCCTCCACATAGGCTTTATGCGCTTCTTTCTCGGTGTCGAAACTGGAAAGACTGATATGTTTCTCGCTGAAAGTTATGGAAGCCCTGTAATATATGCTCCCGTCCTTTTTTTGTGCTTTGTATACGCCCCGCTTCATTGTTTCATACCTGTTTTGTTGCACCCCGGGTTAAAAAATGGTATTTTAGTCTACAATGTCTGTATGAGAATGTGATGGAATGATCATTGATGCAGACATATGACATATGATAACACATCGGGAGGTAATATTTCCATATGAGATACATGAGTACAAGAAGCGGTGATGAGTTTTTTTCTCCCTCTGAGGCAGTTCTCAAGGGGATAGCCCCGGACGGAGGTCTGTTTGTTCCGGAGAGCGTACCGAAGCTTCCCTTTGCCCCCGGGAAATGCCCGGATATGACTTACAGGGAATGCGCACAGCAGATAATGGGTCTCTTTTTGGACGATTACACTGAAGATGAGATGCGTTCATTTGTGGAAGAGGCTTATTCGGACAATTTTGATGACAGCAGGATCGTTCCCTTCAGGAAAGCCGGCGGGGCTATGTTTATGGAACTTTGGCACGGTCCTACGATGGCTTTCAAAGATATGGCGCTGCAGATCCTGCCCCGGTTCATGACGGCAGCTGCCGCGAAAAACGGCTCGGATGAAGAGACGGTCATACTGACCGCCACATCCGGGGACACGGGAAAAGCTGCACTGGCGGGCTTTGCCGATGTGCCCGGTACCCGCATAGTGGTGTTCTATCCCAAGGACGGCGTGAGCCTGGTCCAGGAGAGGCAGATGATCACCCAGAAGGGGGCAAACACCTGTGTCATAGGCATCAAGGGCAATTTTGATGACGCTCAGAAGGGCGTGAAGACCATGTTCACGGATGAGGGGTTAAATGAGCTGCTGAAGGGCGCCGGGTTCAGATTTTCATCTGCAAACTCCATAAATATCGGACGCCTTGTACCCCAGATCGTTTATTACGTATACGCTTATCAGAACATGGTAAATGAGGGCGAGATAAAGGCAGGAGATGAGATCAATATAGCAGTACCCACAGGGAATTTCGGAAATATCCTGGCCGCATATTATGCACGCACCATTGGGCTTCCCGTGAAAAACCTCATATGCGCTTCCAACAAAAACAAAGTGCTTTATGATTTCTTCAGGACAGGAACTTATGACAGGAACCGGGAGTTTTATGTGACAAGTTCCCCTTCCATGGACATCCTGGTATCCAGCAACCTGGAAAGGCTCATTTATCATATATGCGGCGGGGAAGACAGCCATGAAAAGTGCGCATCCCTTATGGCCGGGCTCTCAGGAAGCGGAAGATACAGCATTGACAGCTCCATGGAAGAGAGGCTTTCCATGTTCTGCGGCGGATATGCCGATGAAGAGAAGACCGCAGCTGAGATCGGAAGACTGTTTAAGGAAAGCGGATATGTGGCAGACACACACACCGCTGTTGCATCAGCTGTTTTAAAGGATTACAGGGATAAAAGCGGCGATATGACTCCTGCAGTCATCGCCTCCACCGCAAGCCCTTACAAGTTTGCCCCCGCTGTTGTGAAAGCCATCGATCCCGGGATGTTTGACGAGGATCCTTTCGTATGTGTAGACAATCTGGCAAAGATCAGCAATCTTCCGGTTCCCCGCCAGATCGATGAGATAAGGATCCCTGATATCAAGCATGACAGGGTGTGCGATCCCGCTGAAATGGATATCGAGGTCAAGAGATTTCTGGGGGTGCTGTGATGGAAATGGGTTCTATGGTCGATGTGATGATCGCGGGCTGCGGGATATATCTCATCTGGGCAGCCTGGTCGATGATCAGGGGAGGAGACATTCCCAAACCTTTGCTTCCTGCATCCATGGAAACAGCAGCCATAAAAGAAAAGAAGGGGATCGGGGTTGAGATAGGAAAGAGGACTCTGGTTATGGGGATCGCCGCTGTCATATGCGGAGGAATGGATGCGATAAATGAAATGTATATCGGCATATCTGCCATAAACATCGTCCTTATGGTGCTGTTTGTGGTGGTTACTGTGTGGTACTGCATATCGGTGAGAAAACTCTACAGACAATAAGCCTTCGGGTCTGACAGCCGGAGATCAGGTGATGAGCCCGATGTCTGCAGGTTTTTAATTTGCACAAGAAGGTCTTGTACGAAGCCGAAAAAAATGGTAAAATATCAAAGTGCTTGTGATTAAGTCGTTTCAGGACATTGTCCTATCAAAAACCGAAAGGAAGGTACTTTCTGATGCTTGAGGAAGCTCTTAATACCGTCAAGGATGCTGAAAAGAAAGCGGCTGAGAGGATCAGGGCTGCAGAGGATGAGGGAAATAAACTCATCGAGGACGCCCGCAAAAAAGCAACCGACATGAAAGAGAATACGGCAAATGAGATCAGACAGAGCGGAATGGATCAGGTCAGGAAAGCTGAGAGTGATCTGTCCCAGTCCAGGGAGCAGGCCCGCGAGGATGTTTCAGGCGAGATCAGGGATATGAAAGCGGCGGCTCTCACCAGGGAAAGCAAAGCCGTGGACGCTGTTATTGACAAACTTGTCGGTTGATTATTTGAGCAGGAGATACTAATGGCTGTAATGGGGATGAAGCGCATAAATATATGCGCCATGAGAAAAGACAGAAAGGCTCTGCTCGAGAAACTCCAGTTCCTCGGCACGGTTGACCCGGATATCGATCTTCCCGAAGATTACGAGTACGACCGGGTGGATGTAACATCCAGCAGACAGTTATTTGAAAAACAGATACTCAGATGTGATCAGGCACTTGGCATATTGGATGAATATGCCCCCATCAAGAAGGCTCCATCCATTGCGGGAAGAGAGCTTAAAGCTTCTTCCGAACTTAAGGATGCGGAGACCCGCAGATCTGCCATAGCCGACAAGGTTTCTGCGATACTGGACCTCAAGAGGCGTCTGGACGATTCAAAAGCAGACATAATCAGACTGATCACCCAGGAAGAGACTCTTACCCCCTGGCTTGCTCTGGATATACCGGCAGGCATGAAAGGGACCAGAAATACATCTTTTATTATCGGCACTGTGCCGGCAGCCCTTACGGAAGAGGGCATCGTTTCCTGCATTTCCGAAAAATCCGCGGATATAAAAGCTCTCAGTCTTAAGACTTTGTATACGGATACGGATTTCATCTATTTTGCCCTTATCTGTCTTAAAAAAGATGCTGAGACAGTTGAAAATGCTCTCAGAGAGAAGGGCTTTTCCAGGATCGCTCTCACCGGGGACAAATCTCCCGCGCAGATGAAAGCCGATATGGAGAGTCAGAAGCAGAATGACGAAAAGAGGATACAGGAACTCGCCGAGTCCATAGCTTCGTATTCGGATAACAGGACCGATATAATGCTGCTTCACGATTATTACGCAGCCAGGGCAGGGAAGTATGAACTTTTGGGGAAGATCCCCGAGACAGAGAACACCTTTGCCATAAGCGGTTATGTGACTGAAGAGGATGCGGAGAGAACTGCAGAACTCATAAAGAAAGATTTCAAGGCGGCTGTCGAACTTGAAGATATCAAGGAAGAGGAACAGCCTCCCGTGAAACTGAAGAACAATAAATTCTCTGAGAATTTCGAAGGGATAACCACCTCCTTCGGTCTTCCCCGCAAGGGAGAGGTCGATCCCACAACCATCATGAGTTTCTTCTATGTTTTCTTCTTTGGTCTTATGCTTTCGGATGCGGCATACGGACTGTTGGTGGCCCTTGTGACATTTATCCTCGTAAAGAAGTTTCCCAGGATGGACGAGGGTATGAAGAAATCCCTTAAGCTTTTCCTTTATGGCGGACTTTCAACCCTGTTTTGGGGAATAATGTTCGGCGGATATTTCGGAGATGTTGTGGATGTGGTCGGCAGGGTATGGTTTGGCGCTGAGATCCCGGAAGGCGGATCCCTCATCCCTGCAGTTTGGTTCGTCCCTTTGAAAAATCCCATGTATCTTCTGGACTGGTGCATGCTCTTCGGCGTGATCCATCTCTTTGTGGGACACGGCATAAAGGGTTATATGTACTTGAAAGACAAGAATATAAAGGGCTTTATTTTTGAAGTGATGGGCTGGTATGTGCTTTTGATCGGACTGATGGCAATGCTCCTTC
>JAILIO010000173.1 GCA_024695225.1 Lachnospiraceae bacterium | reverse complement strand
GGGATCCGGACGCTTCGGCCCTCCCAGGATGACAGATATATGGCGTTTGATATGAGAAGACTCTTTCTCCCGTCGCTTCCAGGAGCCGGAGATATGCCTTTGCCCCTGCATTCATCTGAAAATCCCCGGAGCACCTCCTCGTAGGGAGACACCGGGTCTTCGATCTCTATCTCTTTTTCCACGCCCTTGATCTTTTTGAAGAAATCCTCCGCTTCCCGGCGGTACTCTTCTTCCCTGCATCCCAGTTCAGGGAAAAGCTCCCTGACCGAAAGCCTGCCTTCCTCACAGACTATCATCCCCTCTTCCATGGATATCTCCAGTCTGTTTACGCCGGGAGCGTCCCCGGTGGATGTCACAAACACTCCGGTGGCGCCGTTTTCCCACTTGAAATATGCGGTCACATCGTCTTCCACCGGTATGTTGTGAAAATGTCCTTCGATACAGAATCCCGTGGTACTCACCGGTACCCCGAAGATCCACTGCAGAAGATCCAGATTGTGGGGGCACTGATTTATAAGGACGCCTCCCCCCTCGCCGTCCCAGGTGGCTCTCCAGGAGCCTGATAAATAATACTTATCAGGGCGGTACCAGTCGGTGACAACCCAGTTCACCCTTTTCAGAGCGCCGTATTCTCCGCTCTGCACAAGTTCTCTTATCTTTTTGTAGACAGGATATGTTCTCTGATGAAAGACCATGGAAAAGACTTTTCCGGAAGACGCAGCTTTCTCCTCCATCTCCCTGGCCTGCCGGGAATAGACACCGGAGGGTTTGTCGCACAGCACGTTCAGGCCCCTTTCAAAAGCCTTTATGGCTATGGGCGAATGGGAATAATGGGGTGTGGTGATCACCACGGCGTCGGGGTTTATCTCCCCTTTATCCACAGCGGAGAAAAGATCGTCTGCGCTGTCGTACACAGGGAGGCCTGAATTTATCTCATTTTCAAGAGTGGTTCTGTAAGGCTCCCTTATCCTGGTTATGGCGCACAGTTCCATCCCCTCTATCTTCCCTTCGGAGATGTATTTTGAATACCTGGTGCCCATATTGCCCATACCGATGACTGCGGTTCTGATCATGGGATACCTCCGATCTGTCAGGCGCTCTGTCTGTCCTCCGGCCTGAACCCTTCAAAAATAAAGACATCAAAAGCATGTGACACTTTTTTGAGTTCGTCCTCGCTGCCGATGGTCCACGCGGCCGAGGCGCAGCGGAAAAGCTTCCTGCACAGGACCCTGGAAGGGTTTTTTCGATATTCGAAATTGTATGCCGTAAAATCAGGCTTTGCCACAAAATTTGCCAGAAGCATCTCCAGGAGGAAAAGACCGATGGCAAATTTTCTCAATTCCTTCCTGTGGATGAAACCGTCGGACAGTATCCCCCTCATGACTTCGGGCCTGTTCTTTCTGTACCACATAAGAGCCTGGGGATTGAAAGACTCCATACAATATATGCCGTTGTACTCCCTGAGCAGCGCATCCGTCTCCTCACAGAGCCTGTAATCCCTGAATCTCATCTTCAGTTCCACTATGATGCTGACCCTGCCGTCTATCACTCTCAACGCCTCGGCAAGGGTGGGGATCCCGGCGTCACTGTCCAGGAGCCTTAATTCCTTCAGTTCGGAAAGGGTATGATCGCAGATCCTTCCGTGGCATCCGCACATCCTGTCCAGGAATTCATCGTGGAACACCACAGGCACTTTGTCTTTTGTAAGCTGGACATCCAGTTCGATGCCATATCCCGAATCCACCGCATTCTGAAAGGCCTTCAGAGAGTTTTCCGGAGCGTCTGTTCCGTTTTCATAAAAACCTCTGTGGGCAAATAGTTTCGTCGCAAAGGGAAGCCTGTTTGCGCGGTGGCGCACCCTCGGCATTATCAAAAGCAGATATGCCACCGAAATTATGAAAGGAAATATAAGTGGTGAATTCATCCTAAGGTGTTTCTCCTTCTCAATATCTCTTATATTTAACAGATAACGCCCGGTCCGGTTTACTGATGATATCAGATGCACTCTTTATGTATTTCCGGAACCCGGGAGACGAAGTTATGTTAACATAATATATTATATAATTGCAAGTGTTATTTTCAATCAGGGCTTTTCTGATCAGTCCGGATAGGTCCGGATAGGTTTATTCGGTTCGTTCAGTTCGTTCAGTTCACCATGTTCGTTCGGTTCAGGGCAGATTTCCGTTCTTTTCCCTGTAGTAAAGGAGCCTCTTCACCACCTCTGAATATATTTTCATACCCTGGGACACCCCGTTGGCCTTGAGGTTCCCTTCCACAAAAGCGTCACTGGCCTTGTGGACTGTCTCCGTGTCCACAACAGCATTCTCCTCCACCTGCTGCCACGCCTCTTCTGTGAGAAACATAGCGTCATTCTTTACAGTCTCTGTTATCACAGGGTCCGAATCCCGGCAAAGTTCCCCTCTCCGGTATTCATTGTCCACATAGTACAATACCCCCAGATAAGCGCAGTACCTGAAGTATGTGTCCTCCGACCGGGCGCAGGCCAGAAATCCCAGGAAGTTTGCGTCATCCTCGCTTATAAAACCCTTTGTGTGTGACAGTTCATGGCACATGGTAAAGGGTATGTGGGTATCCTGCATGCGAACGTTCACATTTGCTTCCATGGAGAAGGGAAAATAATAGCCCTGCATGTACGACTGGCTCATAAGGTCAGAGAACATCATGGGCTTTGGCCTCACCACAAACCCTGAAAGCTCCGGATAGTCTCCGGAGAGAGAAGATATGCATTTTCGGGCCTCCTCCCCGGCGCTCTGAAGATCAAGCCCGTTTGCCTGAAAGGTGGCGCGCCCTGAACTGTCCCTGCCCACTTCCCCGGAAAGAGTACACGCCTTTTCGACCACCTCATTTCTGAGGGCCCTCATGGAATCGGTTTCATATTCCCTGTCCTCCCCCGTGAGTCCCGAAGCATTGTACAGGGTATAACAGTTTATGGTCATGATCAGAAGCACTGCGGAAAACACAAGTCCGGTAACGCAAAAGAATCTCTTTATGGACACAGGCACCGGGCGAAATCTCTTAAACAGCCGCCCTGTCCCCAGGACCACAAGCATCCCCAGAGCAAGGATCACCCACAGGGTTCCTGCGATCAGCATATATTCGCCCACAGAGAAGGGAAATAAGGACGTTACAGCCCCGTAAGCGCTGCCGCCATACCTGTACACCGTGCCCCTGAGCAGATCCGAAAAATCCCGGGACAGTGCAGTCCCAAGATATATGAGCGCTGAGAGGATAATAAGAGCGCATGAGATCCTGTTTGCAGTCTTCAGAACGGATGCCTCATGTGATCGATGGTATTGGGATCCACATCCTCCACCAGAAGCCCCTGAGCCCTGTAAAATCCCACATGACCGCTTAAAATATAATTGACTGCACAGGCTGCCACAGCATACTGGAAAAGGCTGCCGACCCCGAAGAGTTCAAGACACAGGAATACGGTGGCCAGCATGCAGTTGCTGCATCCGCAGAACACCGCGGTCAGACCCACAGCTGCGGAAAACCCTGCGGGAAGTCCCAAAAGCGGTCCCGCAACGCAGCCAAATGTAGCTCCTATAAACAGGCTGGGCACCACCTCTCCGCCTCTGTAACCGGTGCCGAGGGTGATGGCAGTCAGAAGTATCTTCATGATCCAGTCCCAGGGAAGGGCTTCCCCCTCCTCTATCGCCACGGCTATCACGTCCATACCTGTTCCGGAATATCTCTGGCTTCCGTAGAGCAGGGTGATGGCAATGATCACAATGCCGCCGGCAACAACCCTGATCCAGGGATTTTTCAGATATTTTTCTATGAGATGTTCCCCTATATGCAGGGACTGGCAGAACATGATGGTGGGAACTGCGCACATGGCTCCCAGCAAAAGAACTTTCAACAGGATGATAAAGCTCAGTTCCGGCGATGTCACCGCAAAGCTCTCATCCCCTTCAAAAAGGGCGCCGGAGATCAGATAGGCGGTCACTGAAGCCACAAATGTGGGCAGGAAGTCGCTGTACACCACAAGCCCCACATGTACCACCTCCATGGCAAAAACCGTGGCTGCAACGGGAGTCCCGAAGAGAGCGCTGAAAAGCGCTGCCATGCCCGCTATGACACAGGTCCTTTTGAATTCGCGGCCCGCTCTGAAAAGACCGGACACATAGAAGCCTGCCTGTCCTCCCATCTGCAGGGCTGCACCCTCTCGTCCCGCAGAACCGCCGGTCAGGTGGGTGAGAAATGTGCCTGCAAATATGGCGGGGATCAGGAGCATGGACTTTAGTTCACCGCTCTGGGCCGCCTTCACAACACTGTCTGTGCCCTCGCCCTCAGCCCTGGTGATCTTATATATGGCAGTTATCAAAAGACCTGCCAGGGGAAGGAAAAACAGAAGCCAGGGGTGTTCATTTCTGGTGCTCTGGGCAAACTTGACTGATATATTGAATGCGGCTCCCAGAAGTCCGCAGGCCACGCCTATTATCACAGCAGCGATCAGTTTGATCAGGATATTCCTGATCCTCAAAGGATACTCATTGAGTTCCCTTTTAAGCTCATCCATATAAGAATCCCTCTGACATGACC
>JAILIO010000075.1 GCA_024695225.1 Lachnospiraceae bacterium | reverse complement strand
CTGGGACAGGCGCTGCTCGCCAAAAAGATGGGGAAGACAAGGCTGATCGCGGAGACCGGAGCCGGTCAGCACGGGGTGGCGACAGCCACTGCCGCAGCTCTCATGGGTATGGAATGTGTGGTGTTCATGGGTGAGGAGGACACCAGACGTCAGGCCTTAAACGTGTACAGGATGAAACTCTTAGGCTCCGATGTGGTGCCGGTGAAAAGCGGCACCGCAACCCTTAAGGACGCGGTATCCGAAGCCATGAGAGAGTGGACCACCCGCATGGATGACACCCATTACTGTCTGGGCTCCGTCATGGGACCTCACCCTTTTCCCACCATTGTCCGTGATTTCCAGTCTGTTATCTCAAGGGAAGTGAAGGAAGAACTGATGGAGAGGGAGGGAAAACTCCCCGATGCCGTAGTTGCCTGCGTTGGCGGTGGCTCCAACGCCATAGGAAGCTTCTATCATTTCATAGGAGACAGTTCCGTCCGGCTGATAGGCTGTGAAGCAGCAGGCAGGGGCATAGACACCTTTGAGACCGCAGCCACCATAAATACCGGCAGGCTCGGCATCTTCCACGGGATGAAATCTTATTTCTGCCAGGATGAATACGGACAGATCGCGCCTGTGTACTCCATCTCCGCAGGTCTTGATTATCCGGGGATCGGGCCGGAACACGCATATCTCCACGACAGCGGCAGGGCAGAGTACGCTGCTGTGACAGATGAACAGGCTGTCAGGGCCTTTGAGTACCTCTCCCGGACTGAGGGTATCATCCCTGCCATAGAATCCGCCCACGCCGTGGCATATGTGCTGGACCACGCCCGGGATTTCAGGGAGGATCAGATCGTTGTGATCACCATTTCCGGAAGGGGCGACAAAGACTGTGCCCAGATCGCCAGGTACAGAGGGGAGGACATCAATGAGTAGGATAAAAGACGCATTCAAGGGGAAAAAAGCATTCATTCCCTTTATCACCTGCGGGGACGGCGGACTGGACAACACCGCTGCCATAGTGAGGGAAGCCGAGAAAGCAGGGGCGGACATTGTAGAACTGGGAATACCCTTTTCCGACCCCACGGCTGAGGGCCCGGTGATCCAGGAGGCCAACATCAGAGCCCTGTCCAACGGGGTGACCACCGACAAGATCTTCGACATGGTGGAGAAACTCAGAAAGGACGTATCTGTGCCGCTGGTGTTTATGACTTATGCAAATGTGGTTTTTTCATATGGGATAGAAAAGTTCACACAGAGGGCCGAAGAGGTCGGGATGAACGGGCTGATACTGCCGGATGTTCCCTTTGAGGAAAAGGAAGAGTTTGCGCCTGTCTGCAGGGAACACGGACTGGATTTTATTTCCCTCATAGCCCCCACATCCCATGACAGGATAGCCATGATATCAAAGGAGGCGGAAGGGTTTATCTACGTTGTGTCAAGCCTGGGAGTCACCGGAGTCAGGAGTGAGATCAAGACGGATATCGCTTCCATGGTGGATATAATAAGGGCAAACACAGATACGCCCTGCGCTGTGGGCTTTGGCATATCCACCCCTGAGCAGGCTGAGAAGATGCGCAGTGTCTCGGACGGTGTCATCGTTGGGTCTGCCATCGTGAAGATAGTGGCAGAATACGGGACCGATGCCCCGGCCCGGGTGGGGGACTACATCCGGACCATGGTGCAGCATCCCTGACGAAAGACTTACATATCACGGGTAAATACTTTTCCTTTGCAATTATTATCTGCAGGGAATATAATAGTTCGTGACAGTGGTCTCGCAAAACTTCGTCACACTTGAGTGAGATGTGCTGCTGTGACCGGGGTTTCATTTCTGCAACCGAAGGGAGCGTATGACATTGGCCGAACTTGAGATTGAAGCCAGAGTGGACAATCTGGATGATGTGCTTGCCTTTCTGGATGAACAGTTAGAGAGCAGGAACTGCCCCGTGAGGCAACAGATGCAGCTGGATGTGGCAGTGGAGGAGATCTTCGTGAATATTGCCAGCTACGCCTACGGAGACAAGGTGGGCATGGCAAAGATCAGTATCGAGTTTGAAGAGGATCCTTCCGTTGTGACCGTGACATTTTATGACAGCGGCATGCCTTACGATCCGCTGGCGAGAGAGGATCCGGATGTGACTCTTTCCGTTGAGGATAGAGGTATAGGCGGTCTTGGCATCTACATGGTAAAGAAAAGCATGGACGATGTGACCTACGAGTACAGAGACGGCCAAAACGTGTTTTCCATAAGGAGAAATCTTTAAAAGTCAGCCGAGGGCAACAAAAGGAACGTTTAACAAAACATATTTCCCATAATGAGAAATCTTTAAAGGATCAGTCTTGGGACTGATCCTTTTTACAATGGTGTGAAAGGGTCCTGAGGAGTATGTGTATGTCTATGGGCTTTGCGATATGGGCATTCATGCCCACTTCATAACATTTATTTGCATCCTCCGCAAAGGCGTCCGCTGTCATGGCTATGATGGGAATGGTCTGTGCATCCTTTCTGTCCAGCGCTCTTATGGCCTTTGTGGCTTCAAAACCGTTCATGTGGGGCATTCTGAGGTCCATGAGAATGACATCGTACTGACCGGGCTCAGAACTTTCAAATTTTTCAACTGCCACCTTTCCGTCTTCTGCCCGGTCAACTTCTATTCCGTTGCCGGATAGCATCATCTTTGCAACTTCCGCATTTACATCGATATCTTCTGCCAGAAGCACTTTCAGACCTGTGAGATCCACTGCGTTCTGAGGCAGATGGAGTTCTTTGTTGTCCTCGGTCTCTGCGCCGGGTATATATTTCCTGAGTTCATGGTACAGGGTCGATTTGAAAAGGGGTTTGGGTATGAATCCGTTCACTCCGGCTTCTCTGGCATCTTTTTCGATCTCAGTCCAGTCATAGGCGGATATCAGACTGATGGGAGTTTTATCTCCCAATATCTCAGTGATCTTTTTGGAGGTCTCCAGACCATCCATTCCTTCCATCTTGTAGTCTATCAGTATGGCAAAGTAATCCTCGCCCTTGTCATGCTTTTCTTTAACTTTCTCGATGGCTTCCTCGCCGCTGAGACACCACTCGGGCCTTGTGCCCAGTTCTTCCAGAGAAAGCACCGCTGTCTGGCACAGATCCATGTTGTCATCAACTATGAGTATACTCCAGTCGGGAAGTTTCATATCCCGGTCAGATTCTGTTACTTTTTCCAGATCCAGGGTCACGTGGAAGGATGATCCCTCCCCGGGGGTGCTGTCCACCAGGATGGTGCCGCCCATGGCCTCCACGATATGCTTTGTAATGGTCATGCCAAGGCCTGTCCCCTGTATCTTGTGGACCCTTAAGTTGTCTTCGCGCTCAAAAGCAGTGAAGAGTTTCTTCCTGAATTCTTCGGACATGCCCATTCCGGTGTCCCTGACTATCATGTGGGTGCGGACAAAACCATCCCCCTTGGGGGACTCTTCCTGATAGAGGCTCACGGTGATGAAACCGCCTTCCGGGGTAAATTTGACGGCGTTGCTCAGGAAGTTCAACAGAACCTGGTTCAGCCTCACGCTGTCGCAGTAAACCTCTTCTGAAATGATATTGCTGATCAGTATATCGAAATTCTGCCCTTTGGATCTGATCTGGGGCCTGATTATCTCGCACATGGTCTCCATGGCTTCCCTGAGAGAGAGGGCTTCCATGTTCAGTGTCATCTTTCCGCTTTCGATCTTGGACATATCCAGCACATCGTTTATAAGCCCCAGGAGATGCTTTCCGGAGAGTGTGATCTTGTGCAGGCAGTCCTGTACCCGATCCTTGTCGTCGATATGTTCCTCTGCTATGGCAGTCATGCCCACTATGGCGTTCATGGGGGTGCGGATATCGTGGCTCATGTTCGAGAGGAAATCGCTCTTTGCCTTGTTGGCTTCTACAGCTTCCTCCCTTGCCTTTTCAGCCTCCTCCCTGGCTTTCATGGCGTCTTCATTTGCGGCTTCCGCCTCCATGAGCGCATCCTCCGCCCGGTTTTTGGCCTCGATAGCTTCTTCTTTCGATCTCTCGGCATCCTCCCGGGCTTTGACCGCGTCTTCCGTTGCGGCTTCCGCTTCCAGCATGGCTTCTTCCGCCCTGTCTTTGGATTCGATGGCCTCTTCCTGGGAAGCCTTTGCTTCCTCCAGGGCTTCCTCAGTCTCTTTCTTCGCCTCCTCCAGATCATGGAGCTGTTTTCTGGTCATGCGGAAATAGAACAGCACCACCGCCAGGAGGCCTGCTGTCAGAATGGCCATGGATACTATCATGCCGCGGTATCTGGCCTCTCCCATGGCGGATATCATGGAGTCCAGAACGCCGTAGGGTATGATGGACAACAGATACCAGTTGCTGTCATCCAAAGGAGTCGCGTAGACTGTCCGTCTTTCGTAGTCCAGCCCGTTGTTCTCCGTGTATTTGGTGTGCATCATGAAATCGGAATTGGTGTCTATGGCCATGGCCAGTTCTTTTGCGGCTTCCTCGGCAGTCATACCCTCCGGTTTCAGGTATTTATTTATCTTATCGAAGTAATTATCCCCTGTGGCATCGTCGTTTCTCACCACATAGGTGGAATCCCTCCTGATCAGATGAAAGTAGACAAGGGATTCGGGATTGTCCAGATTCATCAGTTTTACAAAGGAAGAAATGGGTTTGCACCAGAGGATCCCCGCGCTTGTAGTTCCGTTTTCCATCGGAACATGGAGCGGGGATGCGAATACGATCAGCTGTTCATTTCCGCTCCAGGCCCCGGTTACGATTTCCCTGTCGTACTGCATGCTGGAGATGAGAAAGTCCTGGTCTCCCAGATGATTTATGGCCGGACCGTAGAGAGCTTCCAGGTAGCCGTCCTCGGATACGAGACTGCAGTTTGTGAAGCTCTGGAACTCTGCCGCATTGTTCACGGCATGGACTATCTGGTCTTTTGTGGGGGCGGGACCCAGCTTTTCTATGGAATCATTCATGTAATTCAGCTGGTTGAAACGGATGGTCTTTATGGCTTCAAAACGGTTGGCCTCCTGATCGCTCACTCCCATCAGATAGACTTTTGCGATCTCGCGCACATCTTTTTCCGTCTGGATATCCATATAATGGTTCAGAGACAGCAGCACTGTCACAGACAATGCAAAAATGAAGATCAACCCACAGATAATGAGCTTAAACTCTTTTTTCATCCCTAAAGATCCTTTCTACTGTTCCGGCATCAACGCGGATCCTCCCGGGACCCTGCCTTGTCCTGCGCAGGAAACTGATGTCACATTGAAAAAACTGTGTTATATATGATCGATATATCTTGTGTGATCGACAAAGAAATTTACGAGGCGGAAAGAATCTCGTCTCTTTTTGCTTTTATCTCTCTGTACATTGCAGTGTAATCGGTTTCTTCGCGGTTCCTCAGCATTTCCGTCATATTTGCTATGGGATCTGAAAGAGGTTTCAGGGCCAGATTCAATACAACACCCTTCAGGGCGTGGCATATCTCAAAGGCTTCATCCATGTCTCCGCTTTCCAGAACAGGTCCCAGGGTGTCAAAACGCTTATCCTTGAGCCCCATATCCACCATTTTGAGATAGAACTCCTCGTTGTTCATGCAACGGGCAAGCCCTTCCCCGGTGTCAACTCCGAAATTCTTCAGAATATCAATCGTCATGTCACTACCTCCGAGGGCGATCATTGCTTTCGTACCGATCCTAAACCAGGATTTTATCATAAAAAATCAGATTGCAC
>JAILIO010000034.1 GCA_024695225.1 Lachnospiraceae bacterium | reverse complement strand
CCTCAGACACCTCTTCGGGATTATGGACGATACAGGACTGAAGACCTATGCCTGCCATTATCCCCCAAAGGAACACACAATATATATCTGTCAGCATGATACCCACTGCGGATACGGGAGTGGTGGCAATCGCAACCAACGCCAGCATCACAGATCCTGATCTGAAACTCTTATGTCCCCAAAACCCCGGTATGTACAGAGCTGCCAGGAACACTATGACTGCACACTCAAAGAATGACTGAAGAGGATGAGCCATGGAATAGAAATAGATATTCCGCTCAAAAACCTTCATAAATGCACTCTTGTAAGAAACGAAGTATTCATTTACGGGGCTGCCCATAATGAAAGATCCGACTGCCACAAATAAAAGCAGGGCGACAACTGTCACCAGGAGATAAAGGAGAAATGATATCAAAACCTCCCGAAACTTGTTTTTGTCACCGGTCCTGTTGTCCATAATGAGATAAAGCATGATCACCGGAAGGATCACTGCCTCCGGAGAAAAGCTGATAACGAGCCCTGTCAGGACCCCGGATATCACCGCGATTGTTAATAGGTTATTTTTCTCCTTTTCAAAGGGATTTCCGAAGAGGTTCACCGTCACAAGAAGGACGATGGAAAACATCATGAATAAAAAACATTCCGGGGTCTGTTCCGTTAGTTTTTCGGTTACCAGGGTGGTGAAAGCCAAAACACCTGAAGCCACCACAGCGGGAACCCTGCCGGATATTCTCTTCACTGAAAAATATACACAGATTATGGCAACGATCTGGAAAACCGCCTGCATCAAAGCGTTTACCAGATTTCCGGAGACCGCCGATGTGAGACCGGAATACAACTTGAGACTTGAAAACAGATCCGGGTTGTTGACCGCAGCGGTAAAAGAAAAATCGTTTCCAAGATTAAATATGGTAACCGCCCTTAAGGCGAATGCTCCGGCCACAACTGCGGAGAAACAGAGCCTCTCTGCAAAGGGATCGTCCAGACGCCTTCTCCCGTTACTGCGCTGCAGTTTTCTTGTGACCAGATAAGATGCGACGAAACACAATGTGAGAAGAGCCACAGCTGCCACGGCAGAGAGACCAAGCTTTACCTGCTGACTCGGACCGCCATCCTCCAGTACTTTTTGGACAAATACGGTCACATAACACGCAAAGATGATCGAACATAACGCGGCGTATGCAAACCAAACAATATAACTATACCAGCTCTTCTTTGCTTTCATTTCTACTGTCAGTCTCCGGTTTCCATCCAGTTGTGATATACAGCCTGTACATCATCGTCATCGTCAAGGGCATCCAGTATCCTCTGTATCTGGGAGATGCTGGCCTCGTCGGTGACCTCAACATAGTTCTGGGGTATCATCGTCACTTCAGCCTGGACCATGGGCACGTTCAGGTCTGAAAGCGCCTTGTTCACGGCGTCAAAATCTCCGGGGGCTGTGGTGATCTCATAGGAATCTTCCTCTTCACTGAAATCCTCCGCCCCGGCATCCAACGCCGCCATCATGAGATCGTCCGCAGACAGGGTGCACTCCTCCCTGTCCACGATGATAAGTCCCTTTTCATCAAACATATATGACACACATCCCTGGGTGCCGATACTGCCGCCGCCCTTTGTAAACGCGGCTCTCACATTCGCAGCAGTCCTGTTGGAATTGTCAGTCAGCGCATTCACTATGATGGCAGTTCCTCCCGGGCCGTATCCCTCGTAGCTTACATAACGGAAATCAACTGCGCCGGAGTCCCCGGCGGCCTTCTTTATACCACGCTCTATAGTATCATTGGGCATATTGGCAGCTTTTGCTTTTGCGATCACCTGGGACAGCTTAAAATTGTTAGCCGGATCCGGACCACCGTCCCTCACCGCAACTGCGATCTCCCTGCCGATAATGGTAAATACCTTGCCCTTTGCGGCATCATTCTTTTCTTTCTTGTGTTTTATGTTTGCAAATTTTGAATGTCCTGACATAAATCTTCCTTTCTCTTCTTTAGCTTCTTCTGTATCCTTCGCTTAAACTTCCGAACTATTTTACACTTTTTGCGCGGTATCTTCAACCTCATTGTCAAAAGAAGCATGTCTGCGTATCCTGACCTTTTTAACCATCATGTTTTCAGAGGACAGGATCCTGAACTCCCAGCCCTTATATACAAATAAAAACTTCTCGCCGTCAGCAGGCAGATGCTGGAGGTGATAGATGACAAATCCGTTGACGGTCTCTATATCTCCCGGTGTATCAAATCTGATCTTAAGCAAGTGATCTATGTCGTCTAAGGGTGTCTGTCCGTCCACAACGAACTGATTTTTCCCCTCCCTTGTAATGTACTGGTCGTCAGGGTCATACTCGTCCTGGATATTTCCAACGATCTCCTCCAAGATATCCTCAAGGGTCACTATACCCGCTGTCTGGCCGTATTCATCGATGACAACAGCCATCTGCATATGGGTTCGCTGCATCAGTTTCATCACATCGTCAACATTTTTCATCTCGTGGATGAACACCGGTTTCCTCACCAGCCCGTGGACGGAACCGATGGGACGGTCAGCAAGCTTCTCGTTTCTGGCCATCCTGCATACATCCTTCAGATAAATGACCCCCTGTATGTGATCCAGGTCATCCGTATAAACGGGGAATCTGCTGAAATGACCGGACAGCACGGTCTGCATCACATCGATAAGCGATTCGTCGGCTGAAATGGCGTCGATATTGCCTCTTCCGGTCATGACATCCCGCACCTGCTTGTCACCGTACTCAAAGATGTTGGTGATCATCCTGGCTTCAGAATCCTGCAGAACGCCCTGCTTATGCCCTTCACTCACCATGGAAAGGATCTCGTCTTCCGTTACATTTACAAGATCGCTGTCATACTCAATTCCAAACAGTATCAGACATGCCTTCACAAGAACAGTTACCAGTGCTGCCAGCGGTTTTATCACAGTTACAACCCCCAGCACCTTCTTTCCCCTTTTATTGATGATCTTGAGCTGACTTGCATTTCCCATCTGTTTTGGCAGCTGCACTCCGAACACAAGCACGATCACGACCGCGAGGAAAAATGAGAGCGCAACGGACAGAATGCTTGAAACCGTTGCAGGAAAAGCTTTAAACAGGTTCAGAAACAATCCGTAGAAAAAGGGCACATAAATCGCGCCCACTGTCACGTTGATCACAACAGAAAGACATTGTATGGTATCGATAAACTTCTGGGGCCTGGCCTTCAGTTCTTTAAGACCCTCTGCGGACCCCTCCGTTTTGATACCGGAGAGCATTTCTTTTGAAACAGACTGAAGCGCTGTTCCAAAGCTGTAAAGAAAGCCTTCAGACAGCAGCAGGATCACAAGTATCAAAAGATAAAGTATGATAACTGAAATATATGTCAAATACTCCGCCTCCCGAACCGGTCTTCAAACAGAAAGGGGCTTCCGTCTTTTACATACACTCTGGGGACTCTGAGTGTCACAAGGCTTGTGAGTTCGTAGTTGAACCTGCCGGAGATCTCCCCGACTTCTTCCGCAGAGATACTCTCTCTACAGGCTTCGCCATCACTGCCCTCATCCCCGATCCTTCCAAACAGCAGCACATCATCAAGGACCTGTGCCTCAGGTATCCCTGTCACATCCACCATGAACTGATCCATGCATACCCTGCCCAGGATGGGCGCCCTCTTTCCCCTTATGAGCACACAGCCTTTATTTGAAAGCAGGCGGGGGTATCCATCCGCATATCCCGCAGCCACAGTGGCGATCCTCATAACCTTATCGGAAACATATGTGCCGCCGTAACTCACGGGAGTCCCTGCGGGTATCTCTTTTAT
>JAILIO010000298.1 GCA_024695225.1 Lachnospiraceae bacterium | reverse complement strand
GACCATACTGCTCATACAGTATATGCCCGCCCCCAGAGGCGGGATATTCTGGTTTACGGGAATATCTGTCTACACTCTTTCCTTCGGATTTTCCCTTTTGGCTCTGCTTTTGGCCATCAGATTTACGGACACGGGAAAGCTTCGCTACATTGTGTGCTGCACCCTCCTCCTGATCTATATAGGCGGTTCCGGATATCCGGAATTTGTGCTTTCTGCCATGATCATTTTTTTCCACGGCGTGTATTCGGTCTTCATGAAGAAAACCCCATCCCGCACACTGCTTCTAAGGGGTGAGAGAGCTTATTCCCCAAAGAGGGGTTATTTACTTCTGATCCCACTGGCCCTGGAATGTATATCGTTCCTGTTTTCAGCCATGTCCCCGGGGAACGCCAAGAGGAGCGGCAGCGAAGGCCTTACCCCCGGAGCGGAAAGGCTTGTGAACACTGTCACAGGTTCCCTTTACAAGGGACTGACAGATCCCGTGACATATATAAAGAGCGCTCCGCTGATAATAATATTTGTGATATTGGTCGTGGTATTTACGGCAGAGACTTGGAATATGGAGGAACACAAAGGAGATGTCTCATTTCGCCGGCCGTACATTGTACTGCCCGTGCTCTATCTGGTGTACAGTTTCACTTACGCGCCTGAGATCTACGCAGGAGATGACGTGTCCTCCGGTTTTTCCGGCGGTGTTTACGACACTTATTATTTCACTTTTATGATCTGCCTCACCATCGCTGCAGTATATATGACCTGTTTTGTAAAGACTGTATTTCACAAAAGTTCTTTTCTGTCCTTTACAGAGAAAATGCCGGATATCAGGGTGCCTCTGTTTCTGATATCCATGATCTTCTGCCTTGTGCTGTCCGGACGTCTCTTCGACAACACCGTGGACTACACCTGCATCAAATTTGCGGCAAGCGGAGGACTTTCCGATTTTGAAGCCCAGATGAGAGAAAGGATAGCCATACTGGAGGATGAGAACATAAGAGATGCGGTCGTACCGGAGATGAACGATTCACAGGGGCCTTTTATGCACATGCCCCTCCTGTCCGACCCCACCGCTTTTACAAATAAAGTCACCGCCGAGTTCTACGGAAAGGATTCTGTGATCGCTGTCCCCAGGGAGGAATTCAACAAATGAAGGCCGAAGAGATAAAGAGCAGCATTGTGACCTACGCTGTGATAATCATATGCGCTGTTATCTTCATGATGATAACAGCATCCAAAGACAAAGGGGCTGCGGCCTGGAAGCTTGGAGCCTACGACAGACAGGCCATAGCATCAGGCCAGATATGGCGTATGCTCACGGTTGGTTTCGTACACATA
Organism: Lachnospiraceae bacterium; assembly: GCA_024695225.1. Classification (GTDB taxonomy): domain Bacteria; phylum Bacillota; class Clostridia; order Lachnospirales; family Lachnospiraceae; genus JAEELB01. Next base: position 22,191 of record JAILIO010000298.1, on the reverse strand, counting down.
CAGGTGTGGCACGCCGCCATGAACCTTTATTCCCTCTACAATATGCGTTTCATGGAACGGGTGCTGGGACACGCCTGGTTTGCCGCCCTGCTCTTTCTGTCAGTCTTTGGCGGGAGCCTGTTTGAATATCTGACATCCAATGTGAGATTCTGCGTAGGGCTTTCAGGCGGGCTGTACGGGGTGATAGTTTCATACTTTTTGATAGCCCTTCGCCTGGGTGTACTGAATTTCAGGAGTTTTATGGTGACTCTCCTCATGAACCTGGCCATAAACTTTATGCCGGGGATCGCCTGGCAGGCCCATGTGGGAGGCGCTTTATCCGGTCTCGTCATAACAGGTATCTTTTTATGGATCCACAGTCACTGAAGTCACAGGAAGCGCGTACAGGAGGACAAAAATGCATTTAAATAAAAGAGCACTCACAGGGATCGCCTTTATTACCACTTTCTGCCTTTATTTGTCAGGCTGCGGCAATGTGACTCATCCTGCGCCATCCCCTGCTCCGGTGCCTGAAAAACAGCCGTCTGTTTCGGCATCTGAGTCTGCTGCTCCGGAAGCCAAAGAAGATCCCGCAGAGAAGATCGCATCAATGATCTCTGAAGCTGTATCTGAATCCACGGAAAAAGATGCTGCAGAAACCGAAAGCACTTCCGATCCCACTGAAGAGAGCCCGGTGATCTATGAAGATGAAGACGGGACATACACAGGGGTTGTACTGGATGCAGCCATGCACTCCATGATGATCCAGACCATATCAGGTGAACAAAAGCTTTTCTCCTACCCGGAGGAATCACCGGACATATCGGGCATGGACCCCGGGGGGATCAGGATCGGCATCGGCGTAAAACTCACCGTTGACGAAAACGATCATGTCACAGCCATCAGCAGCGTCGATACAAAGGCCGGGGATCCGGAAGCCCTGGATACCGCAGCAGACCTGGTGCTGGCCGCTTATTACGACGATTTCGATTCCTTCAAGGACTCAGTCCTCTTCCCCGTGGAAACACAGAAAGGCACCGTGAAATCCGCAAACGAACTTTCAAAGGATAAATACTGGACCCCTGAAATGAAGGAAATGCTCTCCCATCTGAATCTGATCGCTTTGGAAAAGACGGGAGACAGCATAATCCTTTCCGGCAGTTCAAAAACCCCTTCTGTCACCATCGACAAGACAGCTGAGGGATGGTATGTCACGAGGATCATGCCCTGACAAAGGGACATGGGACCGGATTTGTAGTATAATGGTCTTGATTTGTTAACAAAGGAGGAACCTATGGCAGGACAGGAAAGACGTAAATCAGAAAGAATGGAGCTCAGATCTTCCATCGTTCTCAAAAGACTGGATCAGGGAGGATCAGACGAAAAAGTCGATATCGATGTAAGCGATGTATCGAAGACCGGCGTCGGTTTCAGCTGCAACACTCCCCTTACCATCGGCGCTGTTTATGAAGCATTTCTCACCATATGGACAAAGGAAGTGCTCCATGCGTTCCTTGAGATAGTGAGGATCGAAAAAGCCAACAACACCTTCAATTACGGCGCCATTTTCATCGGCATGCCGGAGACCGAAAGCGAGAGGATCTCCATATACCAGACCATCAAAGAAGTTGAAAAGGACACAAAATAAAATTTGGACCTCAGGTATTACAGCATCTGTATAGCAGTCATCGCCGGGGCTCTCACAGACCGTTTCATAGGACACGGAAGGGAGCCCCTGTCATCCGTATTGCCCCGCCGCTTTACTTCTTTTGTGGCGAACGCCCTTTACAGAGGGCCTGACAGCGACAATACAAAAAGTTCAAAAGGCCTGATACTGACCTTGCTTGTCACCTCTCTTTTCACGGGCCTTGCATTTATCCTTGTCCTTTTATCCTCGAAACCCGGCCCCGTCTTTGAGACTGTCGTGTCTGCATTTCTCTTCTATCTGACCATCTCCGCAGGGACCATCAGAAAGACCGCATCAAAGGTAAATGAATCCCTGAGGAAAAACAGGTTTGATGAGAAGAAAGCGGAAAGAGCCATCAGGGACATAGCGAGGTCTGTTTCCTCAAAGATCGTCGCCCCTATTTTCTTTATGGTCATAGGCGGTCCGGTCTTTGCCGTATTTTACAAGATCGTGGATATCCTCCGGGAATTCACCGGAGCCGGCACCAGATACAACAGTTTTTCCCGTTACGCCTATATACTGTCTGACTTCCTTGAATTTTTCCCGGCGAGGATCGCTGCACTCATAATGCTTGAGGCCTCATACCTTATGAAACTGGATTCCCGCTCTGCCTTCAGGATTTTTGTGAGGGACAGGAAGATGCCCCGGGATCTCAACAGCGGACAGACTGTCAGCATGGCTGCGGGAGCCCTTGGGATCAGGTTCACAGAGGACGGCGTCCCCATCGGCGATCACGTATGGAATGTATCTGCGGAGGATGTGAACCGCATATCCCGGCTTTCAGACATTACGGAACTCATAACCCTGATCCTGTTCTGCGCCATCAGACTTTTAGCCACGGGAAAATTCGCATGATGGAGACCTAAGTCTTTCTGCAGACATTACATCCCCAAGATAAATGATCCCCTATGATTCCTAAGATATCGCATCCCCTACAGAAATATCCTCCGGTCGTTCTATGAATATCGCATCCCCAAGGGAAATAATATCATTCTATGAACATCGCATCCCCGAAGGAAAAGAAACGGTATCTCTCATCTACCGCTTCCCTGTAGGCACGGAGCACGAAATCCCTGCCTGCCAGGGCGGACACCAGCATGATCAGCGTGGACTCCGGCAGATGGAAATTCGTGATAAGGGCATCTGTGGCCTTAAATCTGTACCCCGGGTAAATAAAAATATCCGTATCCCCGGAGCAGGCCCTGACTCTTCCGTCTTCATCGGAGGCCGACTCCAGAGTCCGTACAGCCGTAGTCCCCACACAAATGACCCTGTTTCCCCGGTCTCTGCAGGCGTTTATCCTCTGAGCCGCATCGGAACTGATCCTGTAGGTTTCAGTATGCATGTGATGGTCCAGTATGTTTTCTTCTTTCACGGGCCTGAATGTGCCGAGTCCCACATGAAGGGTCACATATATGACATCCACTCCCCTGTCCCTTATTTCGTCCAAAAGCTTTTCCGTAAAATGAAGACCTGCGGTGGGCGCCGCAGCAGAACCCTCAAACCTTGCGTACACCGTCTGATAGCGGTCCCTGTCCTTCAGTTTGTGCTTTATATAAGGAGGCAGGGGCATCTCTCCCAGCCGGTCCAGGATCTCTTCAAAGATGCCCTCATATATGAATCTGATCTTCCTTACGCCGTCGTCTAAGATATCAAGGACCTGGGCCTTCAGGAGCCCCTCTCCAAATTCAAGTTCCTGCCCGGGCCTGCATTTCTTTCCGGGGTTCACCAGAGCTTCCCAGGTGTCGTGTTCATTTTCCAGTCTCTTTAGGAGCAGCACTTCCACCGCTCCTCCGGTTCCGGCGCGCCTCCCCATAAGCCTTGCAGGTATCACCTTGGTATCGTTCAGCACAAGGGAATCGCCGCTTTTAAGAAGCTTTGGCAGTTCATAAAAATGTCTGTGACTGATCTCACCCTTTTCCCTGTTCAGCACCATAAGCCTGGAGGAAGAACGGTCCTCCAGGGGATCCTGGGCGATCAGTTCCTCCGGCAGGTCGTAATAAAAGTCTGAGGTTTTCAATATTTCATCCATCTGCGAGGACGCCCCATCAGATAGTGCATCTGTTCAGGAACGCTATATAGCACCTGTAAGTCTCAAAAACATCAGCCTTGCTCACACACTCCCAGGGAGCATGCATATTGAGCACCGGCACTCCCACGTCTATAACGTTCATTCCGTACAGTGCAAGGATATAGGCAATGGTGCCGCCGCCTCCGATGTCCACCTTGCCAAGCTCTGAAGTCTGGAAATTCACTTTATCCTTGTCAAATATATCCCTGATATGTGCGATATATTCTGCATTTGCATCGTTTGATCCGGATTTCCCCCTGGATCCCGTAAACTTGCTGAAAGCGGGACCACATCCGAAAAATGCGGCATTTTTCTTGTCATAACAGGATGCATAAAGAGGATCGAAGGCAGAGGTCACATCGGATGAAAGCATCGCGCTCTTCTGCAGGCATCTCTTGAGATCCAGCTCAGAATAGTTCTTATTTGTCATATTCAGTATCTCGGCAACGCAGTTTTCAAAGAATCTTGACTGCATTCCCGTGGCTCCCACGCTCCCTATCTCCTCCTTGTCCACAAGGATGCAGCAGGATGTGCGGTCCGGGGTCTTCACATCCAGCATGGCTCTCATTGAAGTGTAAGCGCACACCTTGTCGTCGTGTCCGTATGCCAGGATCATGCTCCTGTCAAAGCCGGCTTCCCGGGCCTTTCCTGCGGGCACCACCTCGAGTTCCGCGGAAATGAAGTCCTCCTCTTCGATGCCGTATTCTTTCCTTAGCACATCCAGGAGCATGGCCTTCACCTTGTCCTTTTCAGAAGAGCCTTCCTCCGATTTCTTCTTTCCGCCCTTCACGATCAGGGGACGGTTTGCGGCAATAATATCCAGAGCTTCGCCCTCCACCGCTTTGGAAGCCTTCTTCTCCATCTGCTCCTGAGCCATGTGTATCAGGATATCTGACACAAAGAACACCGGGTCGTCCTCATCCTCACCGATATTCAGTTCAATGATGGTGCCGTCCTTTTTGACCACCACCCCGTGGATCGCAAGAGGTATGGTCACCCACTGGTATTTCTTTATGCCCCCGTAATAATGAGTGTCCAACAGGGCAAAACCTCCGTCCTCGTACACCGGAATCTGCTTTATGTCGAGCCTGGGGGAATCGATGTGGGCTCCAAGGATATTCATGCCCTGAGACAAAGGCTTCTTCCCGATGTTAAACAAGATCACGGCCTTGCTCATATTGACGGCGTAGAGCTTGCTTCCGGGCTTAAGCTTCATCCCCTTTTCAACAGCAACAGAAAGTTCTGTATATCCTGCTTTCTCAGCCATATCGACAAAATAATCGGTACATTCCCTTTCGGTCTTTCCTTTGTTCAGGAAATCCATATATTCGCCGGAAAATCTGTCCGTATCCCGGATCTGTGCAGCGCTGTAACTCTCCCATGTGTTCTTGTTTTCCATCTTATACACCTCCGTATATTTAAAACTGATTTAAGTACATGATAATGACATCATATTTTAGCTTCTCACCGTATAATCACCGCTCACCAGGTATTTATAGGATGTGAGTTCCTTAAGTCCCATGGGACCCCGGGCGTGGAGTTTCTGCGTGCTTATGCCTATCTCTGCCCCAAAGCCGAATTCGCCTCCATCGGTAAACCTGGTGGAAGCGTTCACATACACGCAGGCGCTGTCAACCATCTTCAAAAACCTGTCCGCGTTGTCAGGATCTGCAGTGAGTATGGCGTCCGAGTGGCCTGTGTGACATCTGTTTATATGTTCTATGGCTTCATCCACAGATGACACTGTCTTCACAGAGAGAATAAGTGCCAGATATTCTGTGCTGAAATCCTCCGGGGAAGCTTTGGCAAATTCAGGCACTATCTCCCTTGCGGGGGAATCCGCTCTGACCTCCACATTGTGGGCGGAAAGGGCTTTCCAGAGTTCCGGAAGGAAGGCAGGCGCTATCTTTTCGTGGACCACCAGGGATTCCACAGCGTTACAAACCCCGGTCCTCTGGGTCTTTGCGTTCACTATCACGGGAATGGCCTTACCTATATCCGCGGTCTCATCCACAAATATATGACAGTTTCCCGATCCCGTCTCTATAACCGGGATGGAACAGCCGTTTTTTACGGCGGCTATTAGTCCCGCGCTGCCCCTCGGTATCATCACGTCCACATATCTGTCCAGATGCATGAATTCATTTGTCACAGCCCTGTCTGTGTCGTCTATGAACTGCAGCACATCCGGATCCTCTCCCGCATCCCTTATGGCATTTCTTATGGAATCTGACACAGCCTTACAGGATCTGACCGCATCGGATCCTCCCTTCAGGATCACCGCATTTCCCGACTTGTAAGCTATTGCAAAGGCGTCAGCTGTCACATTGGGCCTGGCTTCGTAAATGATGCCCACAACCCCCATGGGAACGGAGACCTTTTTTATATGGATGCCGGAAGGCACATCCCACTCATCCAGGATCACCCCCACAGGATCCTGCAGCTCTGCGGTACTTCTGATGCCCTCAGCCATGCCGCGGATCCTGCTCTCATCAAGCTTCAGCCTGTCCATAAGCCCTTCCGAAAGCTTTCCCTCTGCGGCTTTCATATCCTCCGCATTTGCCTTTATTATACTGTCAGTGTCAGCCTCAAGCCTGTCAGCCGCAGCTCTCAGAATGGTATTCTTCCTGTCTGTTGAGAGAACAGAAAGCTTTCCCCCTGCCTTTACCGCATTCATTCCCATTGTTTCAAGGTCTGTCATGATAACCTCCTGTGGCTGTTTACCAGCTCATTGTTGATATTTATATGATTCCGAGGCATGTTACAGATCAGATCCGGATCCGCATATCACCCGGTCCATTCTGATATCATAATCCTCTGCAGGGATATTTTCAAAAAACTGGCAGGAAAAACATATACCCACCTTATATATCCCTGGTCTGTCTTTCAGAAAGATGTCGTAAAACCCTTTCCCGTAGCCTATCCTGTCCCCTTCTCTGTCGAAGGCAGCCCCCGGCAACACCATGTATGCGCCTGCATCCTCATACCTGTACAGTTCGTCTCCCACAGGCTCCGGAATGCCGAAGTGCCCTTTTTCCAGTTCCGACCTGTCCCTTATCCTCACAAGATCCATGAGGGAACGACTGCTGTCGGTGATCCTGGGCAGATAAACCCTGCGTCCCTCTGAAAGCGCATTATCTATAAGTCTCGCGGTGGATACCTCGCTTCCAAAGGATGCGTAGATCAGCACATCCCTGCTGTGAACATATCTGTTGTCATTTGAGATGCAGTTTGAGATATATTCTTCCTCAGCCTTTCTTTTCAGAGGATCCAGACTGTCCCTGAGAGACAGGGCTCTCTTTCTGATCCGGTCCTTATTTTCCCGGTTCCCGGTCATACACCTATAGCGTCCAGATATGAGACCAGATCGAAATCCTCATCCCTGTTGGAATGAAACACAGTTCCGATCTCTTCCCCGTCGACGATACGGGATATCACCCTCATGTCATCCCCGGAGGCTATGACCATATCCGCCCCGGAAGCCGATGCTATCCTGCCCGCCCTGAGTTTTGTGCTCATGCCGCCGGTGCCGATGCCTGATCCGGTGGATGCTTTCCCCATCTTCATAAGCTTTTTGTCTATCTTTTCCACTTCGGAGATAAATTCCGCATCCGGATTTTTCCTGGGGTCATCGGTGTAGAGCCCGTCCACATCTGACAGCAGGATCAGAAGGTCTGCCCCGGTCAGGTTTGCCACCATGGCGGACAGGGTGTCATTGTCGCCGCACTGTATCTCGAATGTGGACACGGTGTCGTTCTCATTTACAACGGGTATCGCCCCCAGTTTTAACAGTTCTGAAAAGGTGTTCCTTGCGTTGTAACGGGAGAGATTGTTCTGTACGGAATACTTTGTGAGAAGCACCTGGGCCGTCATATGGTTGTACTCTGAAAAAAGTTTGTTGTAGGTCATCATAAGAGCCGACTGACCTATTGCGGCGCAGGCCTGGTTTTCCGGAAGCGTGGCGGTGGACCTGGTCTTCTTGCTGAGCCCCGCAGCCTTCCTGCCGACAGCCATGGCGCCGGATGAAACCAGCACCACATCCATGCCACGGTTTTTCAGATCACACAGTTCCCGGACCAGTATGTCCATCTTCGTATAATTGAGTCCGCCGGTCTCAGGTCTTTCAATGGAGCTGGACCCCACCTTTACAACGATCCTTTTTTTATCCTTAAAAGTTTCTCTTATGCCCATGATATTATTTCAGTTTTCTGCCTCCATGATGTTTATATCCCGGTTATTTCCCTTCTCTTCGGTGAAGTCCACGCGACCGCGGATCCTTCATTTATCTTTCTTCTCTTCCGGCGAAGTCCACGTGACCTTATTATTCACCCTTCACTCTCAGTAAAGTCCAACTGACCTTTGGTCTTCACCCTTCACCCTCGGTAAAGTCCATGTGACCTTTTTTTCACCCTTCACCCTCAGTAAAGTCCATCTGACCTTTTGTCTTCACCCTTCACTCCCCGGGGCCGTTCCTGCGATATACCCGCTGGTCCAAGCCCACTGGAGATTGTACCCCCCGCAGGGGCCGCATATATCCAGCATCTCTCCTGTAAAATAAAGGCCCTTGTATTTTACGGACATGAGAGATGGGTCGACTTCAGAAGCTGTCACACCTCCCGTGCTGGACTGGGCCCTGTCAAAACCGGAAGCCGAAGTCACGGGAAATCTCATATCCTTGAGTATCTTTGCTATACTGCCACTGTTCCAATGCCCTCCCGGGCTGCAGACCCTGTCCGATATAAACCCCGCAAGCTTTGAATTGACCATACCTTTAAGCACATCACCCGGGTATCTGTACGGACTGTTATGAAAAAGTTCATACAGTTGTTTCTCAAGTTCCTCTTCATCCAGGTCCGGCATAAGATCAAGCGATAATGAAAGCTTTGCGCCTTTCAGGAGAAGGGGTGAAGCCACAGGCGTAAGGTTAAAAACACATATCCCGGAGAGAGCCCCATCTGTAAACTGGATCTCTCCTTCCTCACTCTTTATGGCTTTATTTCCGGACATAAGGCTGACCTTTCCTCTGCTCCTCACACCGGATATCTTTTTAAGACCCTTGTCCCCGCTTTTCAAGGGACAAAGGGCTGGCATGACATCTGCAGTCCTTATCCCAAGGTCTGTTATCAGCTCTAAAATGCTGCCGTCACTTCCCGTGTCAGGTCTTGCCCTGCCGCCTGCAGAAACGATCACTTTGGAAAAATGGTACTCTCCCTTTTCTGTGCTGATCCTGAAACCATCCTTTTTTGGTCTGAGTCCTGTAACGCCCTCGCTGTATCTGAATTTAACCCCCTTTTTTACAGCAGCTCCGGAAAGGATCCCGGGAACTGTCCCCGCCTCCATGGATGAGGGATAGATATAGCCGGATCTGTCTGTTGTGCATATCCCTGCGCGGTTCATAAACTTAAGGGTGTCGGAAGGTCCAAATACCGACATATAAACCGGCATTCTCTCTGCCAGGGACCCCGTATATTCCGATCCGTCAATATCCGCATGAGTCAGATTACATCTGCCGTTACCGGTCATTGAAAGCTTTTTGCCACACCGGTCATTTTTTTCAAACACCGTCACCTCTGCCCCGGACTCTGCAGCAAAAAACGCTGCGGCCAGGCCGGATGCCCCGGCTCCTATGACAGCGGCTCTCAAGTTCAGTCCTCTTCCCCGCCAAACATTATGGCAATGCTTCCGCCGGGAAATCTTTCAACCGTATCTGCGCTGAGTATCCTGAAGACTCTCATGAGAATGAGCCAGATAAAATAGATCAGGAATATGTCCACCAGGACCGCAGTAAGCGCCCCGGCCAGATTGTCCACCAAAAGCCTTATGATATAAGCTGCAACTGTCAGTACGATCCCCGCAAATAAAGGCACCAGCAGATCCCTTAGCCTTATTCGCCCCCTGCCCGAAATATCCCTCAAGATCACAAGGATAACAGAGGACAGGACAAAACCCAGGCAGTAAACCAGAACTATTATATAAGGACCGTTGCCTTTTGCCCTGTCAAAAAATACAAGCCCCGCCAGATGCGCGAATATAAAAGACGCTGTGATCACAATGGTAGCCATGGGATATGTATAATCTTCAAAGGATACAAAATAAAGCATCATGGTGATCATGGCCAGGGGGGCCAGGACTGCCAAAAATATCTGTATGTAGCCCGGAATATCGTTCCCCCCGACGGTGAGCCTCTGTAAAGGTACTGCAAGAGCGCAGCATACAGCGCTGAAGGGAGCTGAAAAAGCCATGGCATATCTCATGGACCTGCTGAGTCTTGGACCATATTTTTTTCTTTCATTTGAGGATACGGTCTCCATGGGATGGACCATATACAAAGACGCTACACAGCACGCTAAACCGGCAGTAATGATCACATATGGGTCCAGTCCCACCACAACCCAAAATATGTCGGTGATCGTCACCTCCTCCGACCTTCCGCAAAAGGACAGGAGCACCAGGACACAGGCCATAAAAACATTTCCCGGAAAGACAGCCGGCAGAAATGTGGAGAGCACCGAAGGAAGTGCCGGTATCTTTTTGGGATCGATGGCAACCGGAGTCTTTTTCCTGCTCTTTCTGAGCGCCGAGGGGGTCAGGATAAAATAAAACACCGCGATCAGCAGAAATCCTGCAGAAAACCCCAGGGCTGCCCCGGCGCTTCCCAGTATCTCCGCTTCCTTTGGGTTCATAAGTATCTGGGATATCTTTGACCCGTAATTCCTGCCCATGAGTGCCATAATATATGATGGGACCGGGATCAGCACAAATCTGACCAATGTCCTTATCATATATGCTCCGGCATCGGTGAAGGCGTCCACCACAGCCCAGAAGGGACAGGCTATCATGGTCAGGAGCACTGCAGGCGCTGTCATCAGCACCGAGAGATACATATAAGGCATGGAAAACAGTTTGACCGATATGATCTCTGCAAACACAGCCAAAAGCAGGCAGTACAGTATCCCGATCAGCACCCCGATGCCCACGCAGGGTTTCAGGATGTTTTCGGGATCACCTCCCCTGTCGGATACCTTCATTGACTCCCTGCAGACAGAAAACCTCAAAGGCACGGCATAGCCCAGATAAAAAAGCAGAAACATATCCTGGGCCAGCGAAAAATAAACAGTTCCCTCCCCTATAAGAGGTCTCAGTATCAGACGCAGGACCATAAACGCGCATATATCTGCTGCTGTGGAGATAAGGGTAAATGATAACGATATCATGAAACTATCCTTAATGTTTCTTCAGTCATGCTCTTTTCCTCTTCATCATCGGCGTGATCCCATCCCAGAAGATGCAGGGCAGAGTGAGCTGTCATATAGCAAAATTCATATTCGGGGCTGTGTCCCAGAGTTTTTGCCTGTTCCGATATCCTGTCCATATTTATCAGGATATCCCCCAATATGAGCCTTGCAGGGTCGGCATCCAGATCGAACAAAAGCGGATCCCCCTCAGAGATACCGGAAAAATCCGAAGGCTTTTCATATTCCAGTGCAGGATAAGAAAGCACATCCGTCTCCTCATCTATCCCCCGGGTATTTTTGTTGTATTCCCGGATCCCGGGGCCGTCTGTTATGAGGAGGGATACCCTGCAGGGATAGGGACAGCCGGAAAGGTCAAGGGCCTTATTCAGCACTTCATAAGCCTTCGCCTCAAGGTCAAAGGGTTCCCGGCCCGTATCATTCTGATAATCTATGAAGATCTTATTATCCGTCATTCTTTCTTCATCACTTCAAAATAAAACTGTTCATCTACAAACATCTTTTCAATAACATTCATGTCGTGATAGGTCAGTTCGGAATCAGACAGAGCTGTCTTCTTCAGTTTTGATGCAAAAATGCCGTGGATGATATTTGAATATTCCAGCTGACTGTCAAGTTTCTGGCTCATCATGTACTCAACCGTGGATACCACCGTATCCGAAAGCATAAGGATACATGAATATTTTGAACGGACATTGTTCTTGTCCTTCACATAGGAGACCAGCAGCTCCTTGAGTTCAGGCGGGAAAAAGAACTCTGAAGCCACCCTCTCCATATTTTCAACATTGTTGCTCCCGTAGATGATCCCTGCTCTGTGGTAAAAGGCGGAACACTTTACAAGGGGCATGTAGAGACCGGCTTTACGCCCTGCCCTGTCACAAAAATAAGAAACACTCAGCGCATGCCGGTATTCAGCTTCCGATGTTTTCCTGATCCTTTTCAGGAGTTCACATTCCGTATCCGCCAGGGCTGTATAAATATCCGCTTCTTTTCTGACCACCTTCTGGGAATAGGTTTTAAGTATGATCACAAGTATTATCAGGCTGAATATCAGATTCAGCAAAGGCATGATGTACACGCTGAGATCCGTATCCGTGGAAGGCATTATAAATCCCCAGCAGAGCATAAATCCAAGAGATGCTATGCCCACCAGGAGCCTGCCTGTGACCCTGAACTCCTCATCCAGTCCGGAAACTATCAGAGACGCCACAAGCCCTGTCATCATATAGGCAAAAAAGATGATCATATTGCCGTTTCCTGACAGCAGTACAGTGAAGATAAGGCATGTGACCGATGAGATCAGTCCGGTGTAATAGGATGAAACGATGGTGAGCAGGGCAAATACGGGCATGAATGGCCATACCGCCGCCGGTATGGATGGAAAAAACAGGGATAAAAGAGCAGCTACCGCAAATGAAAAAACAAAGGCAAGGGTCTTTTCCTCCCTCAGATATTCTCTTGTAAACACCGCCAGAGCAGAGCCGAAAAACACAAGACACGCAGTCTGTATGATCCTGATGGCAGAGAGCTTATATATGTGCCCCCCAAGGAAAGACACTGCGCCCATGAAGATCAACAGAAATATGTAGAGTAATATTTTATGGGCTTTCTTCAATGTCCTTTCCTTCCCGATCCGCTTTTTTCACGATTCTCATAATCTTCGTAGGCTCTCACGATCTTCTGCACCAGCGGATGCCTGACAACATCCTTGCTGGTAAGGGTACAGAATTTGATCTCCGGGATCTTTGCCAGCACTCTTTTTGCCGAATCAAGCCCTGAAGGCATATCCCCCGGCAGGTCCTTCTGTGTCAGATCCCCTGTTATCACCGCCTTGGATCCGAAACCTATACGGGTCAGAAACATCTTCATCTGAGAAGGAGTGGTATTCTGCGCTTCATCCAGGATAATAAAAGATCTGTCCAGAGTCCTGCCCCTCATATAAGCCAGAGGCGCCACCTCGATAAGCCCCCTCTCCAGATTCCTGGAGAAATCCTCCGGACCCATTATCTGAAAAAGCGCATCATAAAGAGGTCTGAGATAAGGATCCACCTTGCTCTGCAGATCCCCGGGGAGAAACCCCAATTTCTCTCCTGCCTCCATAGCCGGACGGGTCAGGATGATCCTGGACACTTCCTCGGTCCTGAAGGCGTTGACAGCCATGGCAATGGCCAGATAAGTCTTTCCCGTACCTGCAGGGCCGATTCCGAAGGTGATCATATGCTCCTTCATGGCTCTGGCGTAATCCTTCTGTCCCAGGGTCTTTGCTTTGACAGGTCTGCCGTTTACAGCCCTGCATATGACCTCCCGGTCTATCTCTTCAATATTGTCCTCAAGCCCGTCTTTTCCAAGTTCCACAGCATAATCTATACTTTGAGCTTCCAGTGCTGTTCCTCTTTTCGATACATTCACAAGCTGATTTATCAGATGGACCGCATGTTCCACCTTCTGCTCGTTCTCACCGCCCACATTCAGGCTTCCGTTCCTGTCTGTCACAGTGACTTCCATTCCCTCTTCGATCTTTTTTATGTAGGAATCTCCGGTGCCGAACAATTCCTGCATCCGGTCAAGAGGTACATCCAGTTCCCGTGTATATTTCATTCAGAAAGATATTCGTCTATGGCCGCTGCCGCCGACTTGCCGGCTCCCATGGCCAGTATAACGGTTGCAGCTCCGGTCACGGCGTCTCCACCAGCAAAGACACCTTCCTTTGAGGTCTGTCCTCCCTTTTCCTCATCTGCGGTTATGCATCCCCTCTTATCCGTTTCGATGCCGGGGGTAGTGGATGCAATAAGAGGATTAGGTGAAGTTCCAAGGGACATGATCACGGTGTCAGCTTCAATATCAAACTCCGACCCCTTGACTTCCACAGGTCTCCTTCTGCCGGACTGGTCCGGTTCACCCAGTTCCATCCTGACGCATCTTATGCCTGTGACCCAGCCCTTTTCATCCCCGAGGATCTCCACGGGATTGGTGAGAAGGTCAAAAATTATCCCCTCGTGCTCCGCATGGATCACTTCCTCTCTTCTTGCGGGAAGCTCTTCCATACTCCTTCTGTAGACTATATGTACTTCAGACCCCAGACGAAGCGCGGTTCTCGCGGCATCCATGGCAACATTTCCTCCGCCGACAACCACCGTCTTTTTCCCGCGCATCACAGGGGTATCCGAATCCTCTCTGAAAGCTTTCATGAGGTTTGACCTGGTCAGGTACTCATTTGCAGAGAACACGCCGTTTAACTGTTCCCCGGGTATGTGCATGAATTTGGGAAGTCCCGCGCCGGAACCTACAAACACGGCGCTGAATCCCTCTTTTTTGAACAGGTCATCCAGTTTTAAGGTCTTTCCTATGATCACATCGGTCTCTATCTTTACCCCGAGACCTTTCACATTCTCTATCTCACGGCTGACGACACGGTCCTTGGGAAGCCTGAACTCCGGGATGCCGTAAGCCAGAACACCGCCGGCCTTGTGGAGAGCTTCGAAAATAGTGACCGAATATCCTTTCTTTGCCAGATCTCCGGCGCAGGTCAGCCCCGCGGGGCCGGCTCCTATTACTGCCACCTTTTTATCCTTGGGAGACGCTGTCACCTGAGGCTTTATGCCGTTTTCGGCGGCCCAATCCGCCACAAAACGCTCGAGTTTTCCTATGGATACGGCCTCACCCTTCACACCGCGCACGCACTTGCCTTCACACTGTGTCTCCTGGGGACATACCCTTCCGCACACAGCAGGCAGTGATGAAGACTCATTGATCACTTCATACGCCGCCTTGTAATCGCCTTCTTTTACCTGATGGATGAACCCGGGGATATTGATGCTCACGGGACATCCCTGCACACACAGCGGATTCTTGCAGTTCAGGCATCTCTGCGCCTCTGCCACCGCTTCTTCTTCATTATATCCAAGGCAGACTTCCTCAAAATTGTGAGCTCTCACCTCCGGTGCCTGCTCTCTCACCGGTACTTTTTTCATCATATCCTGAGCCATAATGAACCCCCTTTTATCACTTATCTAAAATATCAAAAAGCCGATATATGCAAAGTTTCGTCAATGTTTATTTCCGCAGGTGTGGGAGTCACCCTCCTGGAACTCCAGGAGTTTTCTCCCCTCTTCTGTCTTGTAAAGAGTCTGTCTGCGCATGGCTTCATCGAAATTGATGAGACTTCCGTCAAATTCCGGTCCGTCCACACATGCAAACTTCACCTCACCCCCCACAGTCACCCTGCAGGCTCCGCACATCCCTGTGCCATCAACCATTATGGGATTCATGGAAACAATGGTCTTTATACCCAGCTTCTGGGTGAGCAGGCACGCAAACTTCATCATTATCATGGGTCCTATGACAACACAGTGATCGTACTCGTGACCCTCGCTTATAAGGTCTTCAAGACATTTGGTGACCATACCGTTCCTGCCGTAAGAGCCGTCGTCTGTGGTCACATATACATTGGCCACTTCCTTCATGCGGTCCTCCCAGAAAATGATATCCTTGGTTCTGAAGCCCATTATGACATCGCAGTCCACTCCCTGTTCCTTGAGCCATTTGGCCTGGGGATATACGGGAGCTGCTCCCACACCGCCGGCGATAAAGACTATCTTCTTTTTCTTAAGTTCCTCAGGGCTCAGTTCCGTGAGATCGGAAGGACGTCCCAGAGGTCCCGCTATATCGGCGAAACTGTCCCCTTCCTTGAACCCGGCCATCTTGTATGTGGATGTACCTATGGTCTGAAATACTATATCGACAGTCCCGTTTTCCCTGTCGTAATCCGCTATGGTCAAGGGGATCCTCTCTCCGTCTTCCTCAGGGATCACTATGAGAAATTGCCCCGGAAGACAGGAAGACGCTATTCTGGGTGCGTTCACCCGCATCTCATAATTGTTCGCCGCCAGATGTTTCATCTTAAGAATCTCAAACATGATTTCACCTCCTAAAAATGGGATGCCGAAAATCCCGAACCGGTTTCAAACATAAGGGCGCATCCACCTGTGATGGCCTCCACCCCCATTGTGACTCCGGTGGAAACTCTCGCACCGCCAACGTTTTCAATATATTCTGTAAAAGTATAATAGTCAAGCCCGTTAGTCGCCCTTACCGGGCCGTTCTTTTCATATACAAGCCTTCCTGCAGTCCCTGTTCTGAAGCCTGTGGAATCTGACATGTAGCCCACCTGGACCAGTCTGGCCCGAAGTGTGGCCAGCGCCATGTCCTCCGTCATGTTCGCAGATATCCAAAGTGTGTAGGAACGCTTTACTGCTTCGCTTTTATTTCCCTCAGAGTCTATGGCTATAAAGGAGAAGTTTGTGTTGCCCGCAGGCATTTCCACGGCGGAAGTGTACATCTGGTCGTTCTCCGTGGGGTCGTCGCCGTTGGTGGTGTAATAGATGGTCAGATCCTCTCCTTCCACACCGGCTTTTATGACCTGCGGCTGATAATAAGTACCTGACTGCGGCGTAACTTCAGGGGCTTCCACGAACACGCCGCTGATGTTGAACTCAGCGCTGGCCTCTTTGCTGACAACACCGTGTTCATTTACATAAACAGCCTGAACCCTGTGTTCCCCGGGTCTCAGTACAAAGGGATCCGTGTAAAGGGTTCCGGTCTCAACCCCCGGACGCTCTCCGTCGGTAGTGTAATAAACCTTTCCGTTTCCTATGTAGGATATGACTATATTTATGGCGGTGGAGTAATCCCCACCGGGCACATCTATCACAGGCTTGTCTGCCAGATACTCCTCATACATGTCCCTCACCGCATCCGTACAGTCGGAAAGCAGGGCTGCCGCAGCTTCATAGTCCTCCCTTTCCACGTAGAGGGACACGAGCATATCTTCCGTCTTCTCCCGCTCATCCGCATCAAGGCCTCCGGACCCGAGGAGATTCAGAAGAGTAGTCTCTTCCCGGTCTGTGTCACCGCTCTTGTAGTAGGCTTCCGCCAGCAGGATCCTGGCTTCCTTTGACTCGGGATAATCATTGCAGGTTCTTTCAATGTATGTCACCGCTTTCAGGTAATCACCTGAATCCAGCATTTCCTTTGTCTTTGACAGTCTGTACCCAAGCCCCTGTCCAACAATGGCAGACGCTATTATCACCGCAAGGCCGATGATAAAAGCGCATGCGGCGAGCAGGAGCAGCATCCTTTTAAGGATGATGATCTTCTTTGAATATTCAGGCTTTTCTGCCCCGGCAGCCTGGGAACTGTCATCCCCGTATATTTCCCGTTTAATCTTTGTGAGTATGCCCTCTATATCGTTTTCTACAGCAGGGTCATATTCGGGCACCATAGTGATCTCGGTGCCGCAGACCTCACAGATGAGATGGCCTTCTTCCAGTTCGTGCCCACATGTGGGACATTTCATTCTCCGGCTTTTCTCTTTGCCGCAATGAGGCAGTTTTTCATGAGACAGGCTATGGTCATGGGGCCTACGCCCCCGGGCACCGGGGTTATTGCAGACACATGGGGAAGCACGTCGTCGTAGGCCACATCCCCTTTAAGTTTTCCGTCTTCTCCCCTGTTTATCCCAACATCTATGACACATGCGCCCTCTTTTACATATTCGGAAGTGACAAATTCAGTTTTCCCTATGGCAGCGCACAGGATGTCCGCGCGTTTCGACACCTCTTTAAGGTCTGAGGTCCGGGAATGACATACAGTCACCGTCCCGTTTTCCCTCAAAAGGAGCATCGCCAGCGGCTTACCCACTATATTGCTCCTGCCTATCACCACGCATTCCTTTCCGGCTATTGAAATATCGCTCCTCTTCAAAAGCTCGATTATACCCTGGGGCGTGCAAGATACAAATCCGGGGTCCCCCATAGAAAGCCTGCCCACATTCACAGGATGGAAACCGTCCACATCTTTCTCGGGAAGGATCCTGTCGGTCACCTTTTTTTCATCTATATGCCCCGGCAGGGGAAGCTGGACAAGGATCCCGTCCACCTCAGGATCCGCGTTCAGTTCATCCACAAGCTTTATGAGAGTTTCCTCGGAAGTATCCCCGGGAAGTTCGTGGGAAATGGATCTGATCCCGCAGTATTCACAGGCTTTCTTTTTGTTTCTCACATAGACTGCAGAAGCAGGGTCGTCCCCCACCAGCACAACCGCAAGAGAAACCCGGATCCCTTTTTTGTTCAGGGCTTCAACCTCGCTCTTCACCTCATCTTTTATGTCTGAAGAGATCTTTTTTCCATCGATTATCTTTGCCATTTTCCACTCCTGTTAAATATCTCTGTAAACCGGCCGATCTTCAGTACCGGATACCGGTCACACTCCGAGACTCTCAAGAAGAGCATCAAACTCCTCCATTGTCATCAGTATCTCCCTGCCCTTTGAAGAACCGTCATCAGCTCCCACGACGCCGTTTTCCTCCAGCTCATCCATAAGTCTTGCAGCTCTGTTGAAGCCTATTCTGAAAGCCCTCTGCATGAGACCGATAGAAGCTTTTTTCTTTTCTATCAGCAGTCTTCCCGCATCTGCAAAGAATTCATCCAGATCAGACTCTCCACCGCCTTCACCGGCATCCCTGGTTCCTCCGCCGCTCTTTGGAGCGCCTTTGTCAAAGGCTTTCTGGATGTCTTCATCGTATTCGGTGCGTCCAACCTGGTCCTTGATAAAACTTGTCACATCGGACACTTCCTTGTCAGATACGAAAGCCCCCTGTACCCTGGCAGGTCTGGACATACCCTGAGGATAAAAGAGCATATCGCCCTTTCCCAGGAGTTTTTCAGCTCCCCCCATATCCAGGATGGTTTTTGAATCCACAAAGGATGTGACGGCAAATGCTATACGGCTGGGCATATTTGCTTTGATCAGTCCGGTTATGACATCCACTGAAGGTCTCTGGGTCGCCAGGATCAGGTGCATTCCGGCTGCTCTTGCAAGCTGTGCCAGACGGCATATGGCATTTTCCACATCAGACCTGGCCACCATCATAAGGTCCGCAAGCTCGTCCACTATTATGACCATATGGGGCATAAACACATGGATGCGTTCATTTTCCGGCAGGTTCTTTTCGGACTCGGCAAGGGCGTTGTACCCCGCTATGTTCCTGACCTCTGCATCCGCAAATTTCTTATATCTGTCGTTCATCTCACTGACAGCCCAGTTCAGGGCTCCCGCCGCTTTCTTGGCATCGGTGACCACAGGGGCCACCAGATGGGGGATCCCGTTGTAAACAGAGAGCTCAACAACCTTGGGATCTATCATCATAAGCTTGACTTCATCCGGTCTCGCCTTATAGAGAATGCTCATTATGATGGTGTTTATACAGACCGATTTGCCTGATCCTGTGGCACCTGCTATGAGCAGATGGGGCATTTTGGCCAGATCAGTCACCACCGGTTTCCCTGCTATATCCTTACCCACGGCAAATGAGATCTTGGAAGCAGCATCTGTAAACTCCTTGGCGCCGATTATCTCTTTTAAAGGCACTGCAGTGTTGACTTTATTTGGCACCTCGATACCCACTGCGGATTTGCCGGGAATGGGAGCTTCGATCCTGACATCAGTGGCTGCAAGGGCCAGTTTCAGATCATCTGAAAGCTTGGTCACACTGTTTACTTTCACTCCCTCCGCAAGGTGCAGTTCATATCTGGTCACAGCAGGTCCCCTGCTCATATCCGTTACCTGAGCCTTTACCCCAAAGGTTTCAAGGGTCCTCTCCAGATTTCTGGCTGTCTCCTCTATGGATGAACGGCTTTCACTGCCCTTCTTTTCCGCACTCTTAAGCAGATCGAGACTGGGGAATACATAGCCTCCCGTTTGAGGCGCGCTGTCCTTTGCCACAGGCTTAGGGGCCGCCTTATGCGCCGGTGTCCCCGCATTTCCGGTTTCTCTTGGGCGCTCTGTATTTTTTCTAACGGGACGGGGTCTCGGAAGTTCTTCCTCCAAAGGTTCCGGTTCAGATTCCCGGACCCTGTCTTCCTCTTCATCGCGGGTATTGCTGAAACCTCCGGGCAGCGATATCTCATGCATTTCATCGGATCTCACATAGACATCGGTTTCCTCATCCAAGGGAACAGATGATCCGCTTCCGTTGTTCACACGGATCTCCATGTCCTCAGGCTCATCCTCCAGAGTGATGCGGTGCATATTTTCACTGTAAGGCCTGTGTTCCTCTTCCTTTTCTTCGACAGCCTGCTCGACATCTTTTTCATCCACGACGCCATCATTATTGAAATCCACTATGGTGGTATCGCCGATCCCATAGGCCACCCGGTCCATTCTCAGGATCCTTTCGGTGTCCTGTTCCTCCTCAAGCCTCTGTCTCTCGGCCTCCATCTCCCTTCGATGTTCCCGCCTGGCCTGTTCTCTTTCAACCCCTGCCGAATAAGCCCGGTTTATATGTTTACCCGCAGCTCTTGCAGCTTTTCTGGAATTGTCAGCCGCCAGTCTGAGTATCGCTTTATTTGACAGGATGACCAGGCAGATAAAAGCTATGACTATCAGGAGCAGTATGGAACCCGCCCTGCTCAAAAAGTAGTTTAACAGAAATGCCAGAGAACCGCCTATAAGACCACCTCCGGCTTTGTTTTGGGAAGATCTTCCGCATATCTCAGGGATGCTGAATGTCTCAAATTCTGCGGGATGTCCGGAAATAAATTCCGAAGCCACCATAAAAACGATGCAGAGGACGCCAAAGGCTATCTCATTTCTGAGTGGTATGTTCAGAGAACCCAGCCTGCTCTTGGCCATCCTCAAAAAAATAAACCCGAACAATACAACCGGGAAAACATAGGCAAAAACACCGAATGCTCCGAACATGACGCTCCTCAATGCATATCCGAATGCTCCCGTAAAATTGCCTATATTGCAGATAAATAAAAGAATGCAGACTGCAATAAGGACGATGAGCTTTATATCCTGGAGTGGTTCTTCATCCAAAGGCTCGTCGTCCCAATAAGGACTTCTTTCTGTGTATCGGCTGTTTCCGGCTGCCGGAGCGGTATTCTGTCTTCCTGTTCTCTTTCTGCCGGCGCCGGAACCTGAGCCGGAACTTTTCTCTTTCTTTTTGTTTCCTTCAGCCATATATATGATATGAGTTATAAAAACTCATCCCTTAAACATCAAAATCATCATTGTCATCAGTGTCTATATCGAAGAACATATCTTTTTCGGGAACATCATAATCGAACTTAAGCACCCGCCTTATAGGTCTGCTGGGCACGGGCAGCGGACTGGGGATAAATGAGAAACTGTCGGAATCCATATTATCCGCCTCAAGCCCCTGTACAATGCTCTCGTCCGCATCTCCGAAAATGGATTTGATGGTGGGAACTTCTTCGTTCTCATCCTCTTCATACTCTTCAACGACAGTCATGATCCTTTCACCTTCAGCCTTACTGCCGAAGACAGATGAAAGTGTGGGAACAGGGCCGTCGTCGTATTCATCTTCATCCTCAGGAGGAAGCTCACTGAATCTGGGAGTTCCGGGTTCAGGGACCCATACATAGTCCTCATCCAGATATTCTTCTTCATCCTCTTTCCTGTCGGTCTGTTCTTCCGCAAGGCGGGCTTCCTCTGCAAGACGCTTCTCTTCTGCGATCCGGGCCTCTTCTGCAAGGCGGGCCTCTTCTGCAAGGCGGGCTTCCTCTGCAAGGCGGGCCTCTTCTGCAAGGCGGGCTTCCTCTGCAAGGCGGGCTTCTTCTGCAAGGCGGGCTTCTTCTGCAAGGCGGGCTTCCTCTGCAAGGCGGGCCTCTTCTGCAAGGCGGGCTTCTTCTGCCTGTTTTGCCTTCTCTGCCTCTGCAGTTGCGGCCGCGGCGGCTTCTTCCGCGATCCTTTCAAGTTCAGCCTTTCTGGTCTCCTCTGCTTCTGCGGCCTTCTCATCCTCCTCCGTAACCTGAGGAGTATACACCTGATCCTGAGGCATAAATACCGTATCCCCACCGGAGATCTCATCGGTAAGGTCTTCGATTTCCGACTGTTTCTCTCTCTCCTCGGCTTCCTTCATCAGCTGATCTGCAGCTGCGATGGCGGCAGCCTCTTCGATAAGGTGTCTTTCTTCTTCCAGACGTTTTGCCTTTTCTTCCTCTTCGGCAGCCTTTCTAGCTTCATCTGCAGCTGCAGCTTCTGCAACTGCCCTGTCGGCGTCAGCGGCCAGCTGTGCCTGTCTCCTTCTCTCTTCTTCTGCCGCAAGGGCTTCCCGTCTGGCTTTCTCAGCTGCCTCAGCCTGCATCGCCAGCCGTTCTTCCTCTTCCCTGCGCTCC
>JAILIO010000293.1 GCA_024695225.1 Lachnospiraceae bacterium | reverse complement strand
TATGATCTGTTTCATATAGGACATTTAAATCTGTTTAAGAATGCCAAGGGGATGTGCGACAAACTGATCGTGGGGGTGACGGTGGACGAGCTTGTCCGTTACAAGGGGAAAGAAGCCATGATCCCCTACGAAGACCGGATCGAACTGGTCAGAAGCTGCAGATATGTGGACGCAGTGGTGCCCCAGTACGATATGGACAAGCTGAGCGCCTGCAAGAAGCTGGGAGCCAGCTATCTTTTTGTAGGGGATGACTGGTATGGCACCGAAAAGTGGATGAAGTACGAGGAAGAGTTTGCCCGGGAAGGGATAAAGATCGTCTATTTCCCCTATACCCGTAACATATCCAGCACCAGGATACAGGAAGCTCTTAATACGGTCAGAAAGTCTGATCTCAGGGAACTTAAGTGACGGTAGAACCCGGCGTTACAGAAAGGACAGGTGAAAACCTTGGTCGATAAAAATTATTGCTGCAGTTCATATCTGGCGCTCCGCTTTGTGGAGAAGGATGGGGTTGATTTTTTCGAGGGCCTTCATCACAAAAATGCTGTGGTCACGAAAATGGAAAACCGCATTCCCGTATCCAATGGACCGGAGCTGGAAGCGGAAATACAGAAGAGCTTTGACGGGGTCAAGGGCGAGAAACTTGGGATAATGCTCAGTGGCGGAATGGATTCTGCCTGCCTTGCCCCGTATATGCCGGGTTGTGATGCTTACACATTCAGGTTCCTGGGAGGGACTTTTGAAAGCGAAGAACTTGAAAGGGCAGAGTATTTCGCCAAAACCTATGACATGAAGCTTCATTATGTGGATATTTCCTGGGATGTGGTGGAGAGAAATCTGGGAACCGCCTTTGAAGCCAATCATGTGCCGGTGCATTCCATAGTACCACAGCTTTATGAGGCAGTTTTGGCCGCAAAAGCGGACGGTATAGAGAGGCTGGTGCTGGGGGAATGCGCTGATAATCGTTTTGGAGGGTTCAGCAGGGCTTATTCCAGGGAGTGGATGTTTGATGATTTTGTGAGATTTTTCACATATACAGAGCCGGCGCTGGCATTAAAAGAACCGGTAGATATGACATATGCGTTTGAACCCTTCAGGATAGACGGAGGACGGATCGATTATATGCGATTCATGCAGACTATATATGCGCGGGAAAGTGAAACTTCCTATGTCAGCCTTTTCAAAAAGTGCGACATGAAGTGGTTATATCCCTATGAGAACCTCTGCGCAAAGGGTGGACTTGATTATGCCCGTATCCGCAGGGGAGAGACTAAATACATCATCAGGGAACTTTTCAGGGACAAGTACCCGGGATACCCCGTTCCGGAAAAAAATCCCATGCCCAGACCGGTGGATCATTACTTCAGGGACTGGCAGGGGCCAAAGAGGCCGGAATTCAGGGAAGACATCCCAATGGAGAGCCTCACAGGAAACCAGAAGTGGCAGTTGTGGTGTCTCGAGAGATTTCTGGACACATATGATACGATACATTAAAACACAAATGGGAGAGACTTCAAAAAAAGTTTTATAGTTTCAATTGTTACGGTTCTGCTGATACTTACAGCCTGGTTCCTGGTCACCATTTTTACCGCTATCCCCTCTGTTATACTGCCGAAACCTCAGGAAGTCTGGAATAGTTTTATAGATTTGTGTATAAACGGATATGGGACAAATAAGGACACCCTTGCGGTACATCTTTTGGCATCCATGAAACGGCTGTTCATAGCTTTCGGGCTGTCCATAGCGACAGCGATCCCTTTGGGACTTTTAAGCGGATGCTTCCCTTTGTTTTCGTCAGCTGTGAGTCCCATCGTTGAATTTTACAGACCCATACCTCCTCTTGTGTATTATACACTCCTTGTGTTGTGGCTTGGGATCACGGAGAATTCAAAGATCACTCTTTTGTATCTCGCAGGATTTGCTCCCATCTATGTGGTGTGCTGCGCATCGGTGAGAAAAGTAAACCCCGATCACATACGGGCGTCTAAGATGCTCGGTGCAACGGACATGCAGACCTTCTTTAATGTGGTACTGCCGGCCACGCTGCCGGATATATTTACGGGGGTGTGCACAGCCATAGGAGTCGAATATACCACACTGGTGGCTTAACGGCAAAAACAGGGATAGGATGGATGGTGCTGGATGCATCCAACTGGCTCAAATCGGAAGTGGTTTTTGCGGGAGTTATAACAATGGGAATAACAGGGATACTGTTAAACCAGGTGATCCTTGTTATAGAAAAACATATCGTTCACTGGGCGGGAAAATAGGGAGGAAAAAATGAAATTGAAAAAATTGGTGCAATGCTGGCGGCGGGAGTACTGACATTGGTGTTAGCGGGGTGCGGCGCCGGACAAAACAGTGCTGAAGCGCCTGCTGAAGTGTCGGGACAGTCTGTGACAGTGGAAAACTCAGCTACAGCAGGTCAGCCTCAGGGAGATAAGCCGGAAAAGGTGAATATCGGCGTGCAGACACTTATAACACCTTAACTCGCGGCCCGTTATGAAAAACTGTATGAGAGCTATATGGGCACTGATGTGGAATTGTTTCAGTTCGATTCAGGGGCAGATGTAAACAGAGCTTTTGCAGGGAAATCCATAGATATAGGGGCTTTGGGCACATCCCCCGCAGCTATAGGGATATCAGGGGATCTGGGGTATGAAGTGATCTGGTACCACGATCTCATAGGGAGCGCGGAAACTCTGGCTGCTCAGGCAGATTCAGGAATATCAGGGGTCTCTGATCTTGTGGGGAAAAAGTTGCAACCCCCTTTGTCTCCACTGCTCACTACAGCCTTTTGAACGCTATTTCCCTTGCGGGGATGGATCCCTCTGAAGTGGAACTTCTGGATATGCAGCCTGATGATATATACGCAGCCTGGACCAGATGGGATATAGATGCGGCCTATGTGTGGGATCCTGTCCTCAGCAAGCTTTTTGAGTCAGGGGGAGTTGCCGTCATAAGCGGTGCGGAACTTTCTGAACAGGGTGTAGTGACAGCCGATCTGTGCGCTGCAAATAAAGAATTTGCAGAGAAATATCCGGATGTTGTCACAGCATATATCCGCGCCCAGGTGGAGATAACTGACAAATTTTACAGTGATAAAGATACGGTTATAAATGAGATGGCAGAGGTCGCGGGCATAAGCAAAGAAGATGCCGAGAAACAGTCCCAGGGCTTTATTTATCCCACAGGAGAGCAGCAGGTGACGGATACCTATCTGGGAAGCAGTTCAAAGGTGGGAGCCCTTGCAAAGACTTTAAAGGATACTGCGGATTTTTTGGTGGACCAGGGGAGTATAGATTCTGCCCCCGATCTTTCCGTGTTTGAGGAGAATGTGACGGGAAGATTTGTGGAAGAAGCATTAAAGTAATATCAACGGAAGGCAGCCGGATGGAAACAGCCCAGGATACAAAAACAAATATTCCCTTGCTGGAACTGGCTCAGGTGAGTCTGGTCTATGACAGCTCCCAGGGCAGTGTGGAAGCATTGAAGGATGTGGATATGAAGATCTACAGCCGTGAATTTGTATGCGTGCTGGGTCCATCCGGCTGTGGAAAGAGCACACTCCTCAGCCTGATCGCCGGATTTCAGAAAGCGACAACAGGAGAAATCCTGCTGGAAGGAGAACGGATTGAAGGTATAGACAGGCACAGAGGGGTTGTTTTTCAGAGAGATAACCTGTTTGAGTGGTTCAACGTCAGAAATAATATCAGCTATGGACTGCGCATGAGAGGTATGGGAAAAAAGGAGATAAAAGAGCAGACTGATTCTATGCTTGAAAAAATGGGGCTGACGGAATTTGCGGACAAAAAGGTATATGAACTGTCAGGGGGGGGATGCGCCAGCGCGCAAGCATCGGCAGGACTCTGATAAATGAGCCTGATATCCTGCTCATGGATGAACCTTTTTCCGCCCTGGATGCGCTGACCAGGGAACAGATGCAGGATTTTTTAAGATCTCTCTGGAAAGAAAACGGAAACACGATCTTCTTCATAACCCATGACATAGATGAAGCATTGGTGTTGGGCACCAGACTGGTCATACTGTCCAGTCGCCCGGGAACTGTGGTGGAAGATATGAGCATAGACTACACTGAAAAAATCTATGAAAATGGTAACAGCCGCATTGCTCTTGAAAACGATTTCTTCAAGAAACGAAGAAACATCTATGAACTCATAAGCAAAAACTGATCTGCGGCTCTTTTATTTATCGCATATCCTGTCTAAAGCTTCTTTTGTGTTTCCTTCGAAGATGATCTTTTCGTTCTTATAATCTTTAAGATAGGCACTTTCACTCATGGCCACTGCGTACTGGGATCTGAAATCCCTGTAGGCGGACCATCTGACCTCGTATTTATCCGGAATTGATCCCCATACATCTCCCGGTATACGGCTTATGAACAGAGCAAACACATTGTTGTCCCTGAGATCATTGTATAGAGGCAGCATTGTCTTCAGCTCCTCTTCAGAAGTGACGATAAGTTCAGCCTTCTTTCCATATTCTCTGAACCAGATGTCATATCGCTCTTCGTGGGTGGGGAGGTTGTAAGTGGCAAATTCGCCGGGATATTGTTCATAATCCACCTGCATGAAATTGTTCAGCACCCCCTCGGGATCTGCGGGACACCAGAACTCAGTGTCTTCAAAGGGAAGCCTTTGAAGAGGAAAAATAAAATCTGATGGCAGAAAGGCATTGTATGCCTCAAACCATCTCCTGGTCAGGTCCACCCCGAGAAACAGTTTGGAAGTCTGAACGTCTGACCTGTAAGGGTTTTCAGCTTCAGCCTTTCTGAAGAATTCCCCCTGTTCTTCCCTGGGAAGTACATCTCCCCTGGCTCTGACGGAACTTCTGTAATCCCAGTATGTTTTGAAATCAGTGTATTCTTTTATGTGATCCATGGGGAAATAATCTATGGTAATGCGTTTTA
>JAILIO010000270.1 GCA_024695225.1 Lachnospiraceae bacterium | reverse complement strand
AGAATAGTCGCAGTCATTTCTCTTATAGTGATCGCACTGCTGGTCCTGGGACTTCTGCTTTCTTCGTTTCTGGACCCCACAGGAAAACTGTTCAGGCTTTTCCTTTTCCTGGTCATCATCGTCCCGATCCTGGCCTGGGTACTCATCTGGCTGTGGAAGATACACTCAGGCAGATGATCTGATCGGGAACCCGGTAGATCTCCGACCGTCCGCGGTCTTATTTTTGTATCTCTTATGAGTTTATCCCTTTATCTCACTTTCATATCGGACTTCCTGTGGATGATATCCTTTCTGGAAGGTCCCGTGCCCACCAGTGTGATGGGAAATCCTATATGTTCCTCCACAAAATTCACATAATCCTGCGCCTTTGCGGGAAGCTCACTGAATTCGGTTATGCCGCGGATCTCGCATTTCCAGCCGGGCAGATACTCGTACACTGGCTTGCACTGGGAAAGCTCATGATATACCGGGAATTCCGTCGTCTTTTCACCGTTTTTCTCGTAAGCCACACATACGGGTATGGTGTCCAGGTATCCCAGGTCGTCCAGCACAGTGAACGCCACATCTGTTGCACCCTGCATCATGCAGCCGTAGCGGGACGCGACACAGTCGTACCACCCCACCCTTCTGGGACGTCCCGTGGTGGCTCCGTACTCTCCGCCGTCTCCCCCGTGGGTCCTTAAAGTCTCGGCTTCCTCTCCAAACACTTCGGATACGAAATCACCTCCGCCCACAGCCGATGAGTAGGCTTTTGTGACTGCTATTATCTGTTTGATATCATAGGGCGCTATCCCCCCTGCCCCAACTGTACCGTAACCGGCCAGAGGATTGGAGGAAGTGACCATGGGATAGATCCCAAAATCTATATCCTTCAGAGTTCCAAGCTGGCTTTCCAGCAGGATGGTCTTATCTTCCAGACACGCTTTGTGAAGATATTCTTCGGTCTTGCCCACATAGGGGGCTATCATTTCCCTTTCTCTCATGATGGTGTCGAAGAGCTCTGCCCTGTCGATCTTGTCCACACCGTAGAGTTTTGTGAGGAGTACATCCTTTATATCACAGACTTTTTCAATCTTTTCCTTTATGTCATTGTCGGACATGAAAAACTCATTTACCTGCCATCCGATCTTGGCATATTTGTCGGAATAGAAAGGAGCTATACCCGACTTGGTGGACCCGTAAGCTTTTCCCGCAAGCCTGGCTTCCTCCAGGGAGTCCAAGAGCTTGTGGTATGGCATCATCACCTGGACACGGTCGGAAACCATAAGTCTGGGGGCGGGCACTCCCCTTCCGGTGATCTCATTTATCTCGCCCAAAAGCTTTTCAATATCAAGGGCCATGCCGTTTCCGCATATATTCATGATATTCTCGTGGAACGCCCCTGAAGGAAGGGTGTGCAGGGCAAATTTCCCATAATCGTTCACTATGGTGTGTCCGGCATTGCATCCCCCCTGGAAACGTACCACCACATCGGCTTCATCAGCCAGCATGTCGACGATCTTTCCTTTTCCTTCATCACCCCAGTTAACACCAACAACAGCCTTTACCATTTTTCAGTCTCCTTTCAGACATTTATCTCGGTGTCATCTCCCAGTTCGTTCTTGTATTTCTTTAACAGCGGATCCACATAGTCCCTGATGTAGTTTTCGGTCTGCACTGAACTCCTTCCGGTGTAGAGTTTGGGATCCATGGTCTTTTCAAGCTCTTCCCTGGAAAGACCGAAGGCGGGATCTGCTGCTATCCTGTCCAGAAGGTCGTTGTCCTTCCCCTTCTTCTTCACATTGAGTGAAGCCTCCATGGAAAGTTCCCTTATCTTCTCATGTATCTGCTGTCTGTCTCCGCCCTTCTTTACGGCATCCATCATTATGTTCTCGGTGGCCATGAAGGGAAGTTCTGCGGCCATATGTTTCTTTATGACTTCCGGATAAACCACAAGTCCGTCTGTCACATTCGCACAGAGATTCAGCACTCCGTCGCAGGCGAGGAATGCCTCAGCCACGGAGAGTCTCTTATTTGCCGAGTCGTCAAGGGTCCTCTCAAACCACTGAGTCGCGGCGGTCACAGCGGGATTGAGCACATCTATCATGATATACCGGGAAAGTGAGGCTATCCTCTCGGACCTCATGGGATTCCTCTTGTATGCCATGGCAGAAGATCCTATCTGGTTCTTTTCAAAAGGTTCCTCCACTTCCTTCAGATGCTGCAAAAGCCTGATGTCATTGGACATCTTGGATGCAGACTGAGCGATGCCGGAAAGGACTGCAAGCACCCTGAAATCCACCTTTCTGGAATAGGTCTGTCCGGACACGGGGACACAGGAATCAAATCCCATCTTTTTGGCTATCATAGGGTCTATCTTTGATACGGTCTCATCGTCACCGTCAAACAGTTCCAAAAACGATGCCTGGGTTCCGGTGGTACCCTTACATCCCAGGAGTTTCAGGGAATCCCTTACATATTCCAGATCCTCAAGGTCTGACACAAAATCCTGAAGCCAGAGACAGGCCCTCTTACCCACAGTGGTGGGCTGTGCCGGCTGAAAATGAGTAAAAGCCAGGGTGGGCAGATCCTTGTGCACATCCGCGAATTCCGAAAGCTTTGCTATCACATTCACAAGCTTAACATGGATCAGATAAAGGGCATCCCTCATCACTATGATATCAGTATTGTCCCCCACATAGCAACTGGTGGCTCCCAGATGGATGATGCCTGCGGCCTTGGGGCACTGCTTTCCATAGGCATACACATGGCTCATGACATCGTGGCGGACCTCTTTTTCCCTGGCCCTGGCGACGTCATAATTGATGTCATCCATATGCTCCTTCATTTCATTTATCTGTTCCTCTGTGATAACAGGTTCCCCGTCCCTGGAAAGCCCCAGTTCCATCTCAGTCTCTGCAAGGGCTATCCAAAGCCTCCTCCAGGTCCTGAATTTTGTATCCTCAGAGAAGATCCGCTGCATCTCATGATCCGCATATCTCTCAGAAAGCGGGCTAATATACTGGTTTGTTGGCATCATTTCCTCCTTTGTCCCCAAAAAGTCATGTCATCTGACAAAAACATAATGTATTATTTTATGTACTCCCCGCGGATATCCTCACTGGGCGGATCCACAGGATATCTGCCCGTAAAGCATCCCTTGCATATCCCCTTACCGCCTGCTATGGCATCCAGTCTGTCGATGGACAGATAGGAAAGGGAATCCGCGCCGATCACCTTCCGTATCTCCTCAGTATCCCTGTTGTAGGCCAAAAGCTGTTCCCTTGCAGGGACATCTGTCCCGAAATAACAGGGCCAGAGGAATGGCGGAGAACTCACTCTCATATGGACTTCAGTGGCGCCAGCCTCCCTGAGCATCCTCACTATCCTGTCACTTGTGGTCCCCCTAACGATCGAATCGTCAATGATGACCACTCGTTTTCCGTTTACCGCCTCTTTCAATGCGGAAAGCTTCACCTGTACGCTGTTTTCCCGCATCTTCTGGCCGGGTTTTATGAAAGTCCTTCCCACATATGAGTTTTTAAAGAAAGCCTGACCGTAAGGTATGCCGGATTCCAATGCAAAACCGTAAGCTGCGCAGTTCCCGGATTCCGGAACTCCGGCAACCAGATCCGCCGATACAGGCGAGTCCTTCGCCAGATATCTTCCGGCCATGATCCGCGAACTGTAAACGCTCATTCCGTCTATATAACTGTCAGGCCTTGAAAAATAAATATATTCAAAAACACATCTTCCCTGTCTGCTGTTATCGATGCACAGGCTCTTATCGGATCTGACCCCCTCTTCCTTTGAGATTGTGACGATCTCACCGGGTTCTATATCTCTGACAAATTCAGCGCCTATGGTGGCAAATGCGCAGGACTCCGAGGACAGTATCCACGCATCCCCGCGTCTGCCAAGGCACAGCGGCCTGAATCCTCTGGGGTCCCTGACTCCAATAAGTTTTCTGGGGGACATTACCACCAGGGAATAAGCCCCTTCTATCTGCTGAACAGCTGCCTTCACAGCCTCCTCCGCAGAAGGCGTCTTCAAACGGGATCTGGCTATCAGATATGCTATGACCTCCGAGTCGATGGTGGTCTGAAATATTGCTCCTGTTTCCGCAAGTTTCCTCCTGAGCTCAGGGGCATTTACCAGATTGCCGTTATGGCCCAGGGCCAGGGTTCCCTTTATGTAATTCAGCACCAGAGGCTGGGCGTTCTCCCTGGTAGACTGTCCGGCTGTGGAATATCTCACATGTCCCACTCCGATATTGCCCGTAAGTTTCTCCAGATCTTCGGAACTGACCGCCTCACTCAAAAGTCCCATGTCTTTATGACTTCTGACGGCGCATTCCCCTTCCGTGCTGCTGACAGCTATACCACAGCTCTCCTGTCCTCTGTGCTGAAGAGAATACAGTCCGTAATATATAGAGGAGGCGACATCGTTTCCGGAGAAATCATATATCCCCATAACACCGCATTCTTCTCCCGGCTTGTCATTGAAAATATCCATTTCAGTCATATCACGTCACCCTGCCTTTTCCGGAACATATGAATCGACTATCGCAGTCACCGAATCTGAATACTGGGGATACTGTCTGACTATCCCTTTTATCTCCTCTCTCGCTTTCCCTGCGATCACATCCCTGTTATATGATACCCTTTCTCTCAGAGTCTGTCTCCTCTTGATCAGATTGTGCCTGATCTCCACCATTTCCCTCTCATCCATAAGGGCATTGCTCTGTTTTAGCCAAATGACCGGGTCTCTCAGCCCATATTGTCTCAAAAGGGTCATCAGTTCCTTTTCCCCTTCATCGAGGGCGCTGGAATTCCTGTACCATTCTTCCCTTGCGCTTCTCTCCGCTTCATACCGGTCCATTAGCCTTTCCAGTTCCTTTGAACTCTCTGCTCCGTATTTAAGCCTCAGATACTCCAGAAGATTTACATTGTTAACATATCTGATCTTTACCTTGTTTGTCACCACCACCAGCCTGTTCATCTCCGAGTTCAGCACTTTCATATCGGAAACCGCATCCTGATGATGAACAAAGAGAGTCGCGATCAGCACAGCCGCAACACCCCCTGCTATCACATATCCCCAACCCGTATCCATTTTGAACACAAACTGCAGGATCAAAAGCAGGGTGATTATTATGGACAGGGTCACCACACACATGACAGTCATGCTCTTTGTGTCGGTTATGACCGCATTCAGTTCGTTTTTGCGGTACTTCATGGCCCTGCGTTCACCGGACAGTTTTTTCAGATCCGAGTCTATCTTGTCCTGGTAATCTTCAGCATCCTTAAGTTTTTCGATCCCCTCATCCGCTGTCAGGGAAAGCCTTTCAGCCATGCGGTATTCGGTTTCATCCATCTTGACCTTCCGGGCGTCATATCTTTCCCTGGCGTCCTGGCTTGCGGCAACCTTTTCCGCTGCCTGTGAAAGAAGGGCTCTGTCTTCCGACGCAAGGGAATCTATTATCTCAATATCCTTTAGATACGCCGTGACCATATTGTATTCACCGTTAAGTGAATCTATCTCTCTGGCCGCATAAGAAATCTGATCCAGACATCCCCTGACATAGGTCTCTCTCTGGGCGCGGTCGTGCATATTGATATGTTTTCTCTCTCTTACGATCCCGGTGTATTCTCTGTATACATTCTCATTGTCGGGATCGTCCTGGTCGTCATCCAGATCAAAAGGACGACGCCATTTTTTGAGGATATCACGTATTATTCCCATACGCTTTTTTCTCTATAATCTTTTTTCAGTGACAATACCTCTTCTTCCAGCTTTTTTTGACGATCATCCCCATCTTCACTGTGAAAAGAGCTGAGCGCCATGATCTTCTCAAGCCTTTTATGGTCTTCTGATGTCTCGTAATCCTGAGAAGCATTCCTTATCCTCTTCTCGCTTTCTATGGAATACTCATAATAGTCAGGATGTTCCGTGAGAAGATCCAGATATCTTTCGTCAGGCAGGTACAAACGCATGGCGGAAAGATAACGGATCAGATCTTCCTTGTCTTTCGTAAGGTTATAGGCTTTCAGGAAACAATCTGCGGCCTCCTTATAAAAGAAAAACATGCCGTAACACTTTCCCGCTCCTGAAAGGCAAAGCGCCCTGTTCTCCAGATCTTCCTCCGGAAGTGACTCGTAGAGCATATCATAAAGCCTGCGGGCGATATGATACCTGCCGTGTCTGAAGATATGGTCTGCAGCGGACAGTTTTTTCTTTTCAAGGCTCAGGCTCAGGCTTTCAGATATGGAAGCCACGATATCTCCGATCTCTTCTCTCGACTGAAGCCCCGCAAAATCCAGTATGATCCTGGCGCAGGTGGCGGTATCCTTCCTGTTTCCCCTTCCGTCATACAGGCTTAGAGCCTCACACAGTTCCGGGAGTTCAATATCGTTTTCTATCCACTCGATCAGTTCCCTGTCCGGAAAGTTTTTATCCAGAAACCGGGCAGAAGAACAAATGCAGAAACAAAGCTCCTCAAGAGTGAAGACATTCACCTGCATTTTTTCGTAGAAATATGGTCTTTCCGCGGTTTTACCTGCGGATAAATGGATCACACCCATCTTCCGTTACCTTGTATCCACTGTAAAATTCCAGGAAAGGCCGCTCTCGGGATACAACTGGCCAAATCCTGCGTCCGTCACATTCACTTCTATGGTATAAACATCAGTCATCCTGAGAGACATGTCCAGCCTGAAGGTACCCTGAGGCCTGTCAGGAATATTTTTAAGGGGTAAAAGTTCCACATGAGGCTTAGAACCGTCAATCGGAGTTATTACCAGCGGAATGGAACTGTCCTCTGTAAGGATAAATGTGACACGAGTCTCCGCCTCATACCAGTTGACACCGGCATCCATCAGAGGATAGTACACTTCTTCGCCCTTAAGCATAGCTCTGATACCCGCATTTGCTCTCAGTTTGTCCTTCCCCAGGAAGATTATATCACTTCCGGAGAGGTCGTTTTTTCTCCTGTCCAGCACGGAATACACCGCCCCTTTGCTGAACAGATTGCTTCCTTCGTAGGCCTTTCTGCCGTCAAGTATAAATCTCAAAGAATTGTTCACACCCGATTTTGAAAAAGCACTTCCTGTGAGATAGACATGTCTCACGTTCTCTCTTAGAGCTCCTTTTTCGAGGCAGTCCAGAAAAGCTGCATCCAGACCGTCTCCCGGAAAGACCCCTTCATATCTGTCTTCATCAGACATGACCACAATGGGGCTGGTGTTTGCTGAAGAACTGAGGCAGCATATGTCAAGTCCTCCTCCGGAGAGGGAGAAAGTCTGTACAGCGCCCTTTTTGAAATCAACGCCCCTGTTGATCACATAATGGTAAAAGCTTTCAGAATGGTCTTCATATCGAACCACAGCCCTTGATAGTCCGAGACCTTCCGCAGCTTCCCTGAACACAGCCACATGATCACCTGTGAGAGATGCTGTTGTGATCATCAGATCCGTTATATCGTCGTAAGCGCAAAAAAATGCCAGCACCGAAAGAGACCTTTTGATAAACAGAGTGAGCAAAGACAGGGCCGAATATTCCCTTCCGTCCACCTCCACTATATCTCCCGAGCAGGCTTTTGAAAGAAGGGAATCCACAGGGGTATATCCGGGTTCCGCGGACAGTTTCACGGCTTCATTTCCGTAATACCACTGGTTTACTCCGTCACGTTTTGCCAGAACAGTCGGGATCTCATATATCTCCGAATCAGTTATGGTACTGGCAGTTCCCGGTTCATTCATGCCGTCCATGTAGAAACTGATCTGCGAAGTATCATCTCCCAGATCGTATCCCACACATACATTCTTTTTTTCACGGTTTCCAAACTGCATATTTATGTTCCAAATAATCTGTCTGCCACAAAGGAACTCTTCAAGTACTCATCCAGTTTCTCTCCGGCTCCTTCGTAATCATGAAGGGAGACTCCGGTACAGATATTGTCCAGAAGCTCATATCTGCTTCCGTTTTCATCCACGGGATCCAGGCTTGTGACGGTCCCGTTCATGGTCAGGACGTCTTCATTTCCCGACTCTGTTATATAATACTGTATCTTCTCCCCAAAGAACAGTATGAACATCTTCACATAATAACCCTCGAATTCCTCATACATCTCTTCGGTCCTGTACTCTTCAGGGCTGGTGCTTCCCTCATTTTCAAAAACATAATGTATCATGACTTTCCTGCCGGGAGCAGTCCTGTAAGAAATAACAGTCCTGTCCCTGAAGGGAAGCATTACAGGATCCAGTTCCGTAAACTCCCTGTAACAGTCCAGAACCGTGCCTTCGCTGTCCTGCTGTTTCAGAAAATCCACAAGGGTTTCATTTACATCTGAAGTGATCTCACCGGGATGCTCAGAAAAATACTGTACATAGGCAAGCCCGCACACCCTGTGAAGCGTCCTTTTCCTGGAAAGCAGCCAGGTAGTCATGGAGAACAGGAACCGGTCACATTTATTTCCCTTTGTGAAGTATTCGTAACTCTCCTGCATGACCACCGCGGTGACCAGGTCCTCATCCACGCTTCCAAGACTTATATAATCCTTGCATATCTCCCAGAAATCCGCAAGATAAGCTCCCGTGCAAAGAGTCTGATTGATGATCCTCTCATCCATGACTGTCCTTTCCATCCCAAGGGACAACGCTGCCTTCCATATATCGGAAAGCATCCTCAATGTGCCCTTGAATTTGATCATGAGTTCGCCCACGGTCAGCTGGTCAAAGTGTCCCAGCCTCAGCGCTTCAAGCATTATGTACAGCAGTTCGCTCTCAGGGACAGTGTTTATATTTCCCAGGATCACTGCTCTTGAAAGGGCCAGAAGATCCTCCCCGGAGAAATTGGAACAGCCGAATTCCCTTATCCACTCCAGCGCTTTATTGTACATCCTGCGCTTGATCATAATGGAAATGACACCCGCAACTTCCTGCTCGGGCACCATCTCCGGAATGATGGTTGTGAGGAAAGGCTCCAGCACTTCACTGTCTCCGCGGCTGTCAAGATATCTGATAAGCCTGTGGGTTATATCGCGTCTCAGGCGCAGCGAAAAATCGCTGTCACCGGCGATCCTCATATATCTTCTGTAGTTCTTTCGCCTTATGTTCGTATATTCCTGACCGCCTTCGGCAAGATACAGATCCAGCATCTTGTCATCCGTGATCTTCTCCAGAAAAGTTGTGGCCACGCTGCCCGGATCCATAAGCTTTTCCCTTTGAAAACTCACATCTGCAACCCATCTCCTGCCCAGGTCATCCTCAAGGGCGAGACAGGAATTTGGCATATAAATGCTTATATAGGCAGTGTCCCCTGAAAACTCTCCGGTACTCATTATCTCAGCAAAGGTCGTGGCGGAACAGACCCTCTTCATATCGGAGTTTTCAGTGGTCACGATCTCCGAAAACAAAAGCGATGCAAAACAGGTGGCCTGGAATTCATTCAGTTCATTCACATCCACCACATTTGAATAAAGCCAAGCCAGATCCCTGGATATGATCTTCTCTTCGATCTTGCCAATGGCAAATTCCCTGGCTCTGAGCCTGTATCTGGCATAGAGCTCAGGGTGGTCGCTTCCGTGTGAACATACATATCTGTACAGGAAAGCGGTTATTTCATCCGGCAAAGTACACTCATAGGAATAATAAGTGATCACATTTTCAGGTATATCCACTTTTGCAGTCAGGTCCAGGGACCTCATATAGTGATCGAAAAGCCCGGTGATCCTGATATCCTGCCGGACCCCGGTTTCATACCATTTGAAGGAATCACCATCCGTGATCTTCCCCTTCATAAGCTGGGTACAGATGAGATAAAGGGTCTCATCATCGGGATCGTCCTGATAACATTTTTTCAGCAATTTAAGACTGTAGGGCTTGTATTCCTTGTACCTGCGCACAAAATCCACCAGCAGTCTCTTATAATCCCTGTCCATAAGCGATCTCTTCTGGATAAATGAGATCACGTGGAGTTCAAAATCCCCAAGCTCATTCAAAACAGCGGGAGCTGCCTTTATGGTCAGATATGCCTCACAATATAACAGCGGCGATCTGCAGCCCCTGTCATACATTTCCCGCATAAATAAAAACCGCTTTTCCGGTGATCCTATGAGTTCAAACGACCGCTGTATGAGGACCAGTCCGGTCCTCCAGTCAGAAGGATCCATGGCATACAGATCCTTCAGTTTTTCTTCCAGAACTTCCTCATTTGCAGGATTCTCCGAAGCGGAGGCAGACATGCTCAGATGAATGGCGGACAGGAAGAGCCGTCTGTCCGCATCCACAAGCGGTCCGGCCTGTTTAAGCACCCAGGAGGCTTCCTCTTTTCTCTTTTCCACAAGAAGTACATAAGCCTTCAGCAGCCGGGGTTCCGGATCGTCTCTGGATATCGCGATAAATTCATCCGCTATCCTGTCATTTTCTATGGCCCAGGTCTTTGAACTGATCCTGCCAAGCCTGTAATTGATATAGAAATCAGATATGGACAGTCTCAAGGATTCTATCTTCCTTCGAAGTGATGAAGAAGCCCGGTCCACCGCCCCTGAATAAACATTTACATGGATCTTTTTGACCACATGACCGTATGTGCACGTGATCTCCGCTATATTAAGTCCCCCGTGGAGACTGTCGCTTTCCACAAAGAAACCAAGGTCGAATTCATTGCCCAGAAAATCGTTTTCTGTTACTGTTTTTTTCTCAAGTCTTATAAAACCCGAATCTGTATTGAAAGTCAGGTTGGCATAGCCCCACCCGTCCCTCATTATGCGGACGCTTCTCCTGGTGTCGTTCAGAGGATCGTTCACCACGAACAGATCCTGATCAGGGCTGTAGACAGCAGGGCTTTTTTTTCCGCAGTATATGAGGAACTGGTCGAGCCCTTCGTCTGTTTTCTCACCTGTTGAAAGCACCCGGTAGGCCGCCATGAACCTGTCATCATTTCCGGTGAGTATGCGTTTCAGGGAGCCGGAATAAAAGATCTCCTTTGCCTCCTCCCAGTCAGTCCTGGCCAGGTTTGTGAAGTGAAACAGATTCCTGATCTCCCCGGCGGAAGTG
>JAILIO010000249.1 GCA_024695225.1 Lachnospiraceae bacterium | reverse complement strand
GGTATGCAGCTGGCTCAGAAGGCTCTCAGGGACGGCATTAAAGAGAAAGCCCAGATCCTGGCAGACAAGGGCTGCGCAGAGGCAAAGACCTGGATCGACACCTTCAACATCGGTGCTGAGAACGGACCTGCCACTGAAGCCCTTCTCAAGGCTATCGAGTCCGACAGCTCTGAGGAAGCAAAGTATATCAAAGACCACAAGGATTTCGTCGCCAAGAAGTCACAGTGGATCATCGGTGGTGACGGATGGGCATATGATATCGGATTCGGCGGCGTGGACCACGCTCTTGCCAGCGGTCAGGACATCAACATCCTGGTGCTCAACACCGAGGTTTACTCCAATACAGGCGGACAGGCTTCCAAGGCTACACCTACCGGAGCAGTGGCACAGTTTGCTGCAGGCGGTAAGGAAGTGAAGCAGAAGGATCTGGCCTCCATCGCCATGAGTTACGGATATGTGTATGTTGCTCAGATCGCAATGGGAGCTAATATGGCTCAGACCATCAAGGCTATTTCCGAGGCTGAGGCTTATCCCGGACCTTCACTCATCATCTGCTATGCTCCTTGTATCAATCAGGGTCTCAAGGTCGGCATGAGCAAGGTTATGGATGAGGAGAAGAAAGCTGTTGAGACCGGATACTGGCATCTGTTCAGGTTCAATCCTGATGCAGAAGGATCCAAGTTCACCATGGACTCCAAGGCTCCTACAGCCGAATACAGCGACTTCCTCGCAGGAGAGGTCCGTTACACCTCACTGAAGCTGAAGAATGCAGAGAGAGCAGCAGAACTCTTCGCAAAGGCAGAGAAGAACGCAAAAGAGCGTTTCGCATACCTGGAGAAACTGAACCAGCTGTATTCATAAGCATCAGATCTTTAGTAACACAGTTTGAAACGGCCGGGAGGGGAATACCCCTCCCGGTTTTTTTCAAGTATTATTTTTGATCACATCTCGCATTATTTATGAATTTGTGATATCATGTCTCGTAGTGCCCTATAAAGGCATTTATTTTCTGTGTTTTATCAGTGCAGGTTATAATTTATCTCGTGGTGCAGAGGGGGTGTTACCCCTGATCATGGGATGAACAGTGAGAGAAGGGAAGGGTATTATTTATGGTCAGAAGCATGACCGGTTACGGCAGGGCTGAGGTTATAAGCGGCGGAAAAAGACTGGTTCTGGAGATAAAATCAGTAAATCACAGATATCTGGACATGAACGTCAGGATGCCCAGAAAATTTTCCATGTTTGAGCCAAAGCTCAGGAGTCTTATAGGCAAATATGCAGTCAGAGGAAAGATTGATGTGATGGTGACATGCTCCGACACGGAGGTCCTTGCGGGAAGCCTGCATTATAACAAGGAACTGGCTTCTAAATATATGTATTTTATCACCGATATCCAGAGACAGCTTGGGGTTGAAGGCGATGTTACCGCAGTAGACATAGCAAGATTGCCGGATGTTTTCACCATAGAAGAAGAGGCGGAAGACGAGAACGAGCTTTGGAAACTCCTGGAGCAGGCTGCAAAAAAGGCGGCTGATGCTTTTATCAGATCCAGGGAAACAGAAGGGGCGCGGCTTAAGGAGGATCTTCTTGAAAAGGTCAGTGCCCTCAGGGGGCATGTGAATTATATAGATCTGCAGGCCCCTGAGATAGTGGAGAATTACAGGGGTGAGCTCTACGCCAGAGTGCAGGATATGCTCAAGGACACAAAGATGGATGAGAACCGGATCCTCACTGAGGTTGCCATATTTGCAGACAAAGTGGCGGTGGATGAAGAGATAGTCAGGCTGAAGAGTCATATGGCCGCTTTTGAGGAGACCCTTGAAGCCGGAGGAGAAGTTGGAAGAAAACTTGATTTTCTTTCCCAGGAGATGAACAGGGAGAGCAATACTATCCTCTCCAAGACCAATGATGTTGAGATCTCAAACAGAGGGATAGACCTTAAGACCGGGATTGAAAAGATAAGGGAGCAGATCCAGAACCTTGAATGATTTTATACATGTGGGCTTTGGCAATATCGTAAACAGGAACAAGGTGATAGCCATAGTGAGCCCCGAAGGTGCGCCCATCAGACGTATGGTCTCAAATTCCAGGGACAACGGGAGTTCGATAGATGCAACTCACGGCAGGAAGACCCGTTCGGTGCTCTTTATGGAGGGAGGACAACTGGTGTTGTCCGCGCTTTCTCCGGAAACTCTGCTCAGGAGATCCGGGATAGAAATAGACGGTTATGGCATGAATGATCCGGAGGACGATGTATGAACAGCAATGGAATAATAGCTGTTGTAAGCGGATTTGCAGGTACAGGCAAGGGGACCGTGATGAAAAAACTGGTGGAAGAGTATGATCATTACGCTCTTTCGATCTCCATGACCACCAGGACTCCAAGACCGGGAGAAGTCGATGGACGGGAATACTTTTTTACGGATGAGGAATCGTTTACAAAAGCCGTAAAAGAGGATAAACTGATCGAACATGCTTGTTATTGCGGAAAGTATTACGGAACTCCCAGGGAATATGTGGATAAACAGCTTCAGAATGGCAAGGATGTGCTGCTGGAGATAGATATTCAGGGAGCCCTGCAGATAAAACAGAGATTTCCGGATTCATATCTGATCTTTATAATGCCCCCAAGTTCTGAAGAACTGGTGAGAAGGCTCAAGGGCAGGGGCACTGAGACAGACGAGCAGATAAAGAACCGGTTGAAACGGGCCGGGGAAGAGTCCGAAGGCATAGAAAAATACGATGCCATCGTGGTAAATGAAGACATAGCAGAGTGTGCATCTGACATAAACAGGTTGATAGAAGCCTCCAGGTTCAGACCGTCACACAATGAAGATTTTATCAGATCAGTCAGAGAGGGTATAAGATCCCTTTAATATAGCTTTTGAAAGGAGTTTTTAAAATGCTTCATCCTTCTTATTCAGACCTTATGAAGGTCGTAAACAGCGGTGTGGAAGAGGGCAATGAACCCATTGTCTCAAGCCGTTAT
The DNA here is from genome assembly GCA_024695225.1 of Lachnospiraceae bacterium. Classification (GTDB taxonomy): domain Bacteria; phylum Bacillota; class Clostridia; order Lachnospirales; family Lachnospiraceae; genus JAEELB01. The sequence goes on along the minus strand of JAILIO010000249.1, from coordinate 941 downwards.
TCCATAGTTATGGCTCTCTCAAAAAGGGCGAGACAGCTTATCGACGGTGAGGAGCCCATGGTGGAGACCTTAGACGGTCAGAAACCCCTTACAACCGCCATTGATGAGTTGAATCAGGAAAAACTCAGGATAGTCAACGAAGAGGAATAAATGTCTTCTGTATTTCTGCTGTCTCTTGGATGTGACAAGAATCTGACTGATTCGGAGAAACTGCTTTACAACCTTTCCGAAGCCGGACTTGAGCTCACTGACGATCCTCAGGATGCGGATTATGCGGTTGTGAACACATGCTGTTTCACTGAAGACGCCAAAAAAGAGAGTATCCAGGGGATAATGGAACTCTCGGAGATAAAGCAGCAGGGAAAACTTAAAGAGATAATCGTTGCAGGCTGCATGGCTGAACGATATATGGATTCCTTGTCCGATATGATGCCTGAGGCGGATCATATCATTCCCCTGTCATCATTTTATGACATACCGGGTCTGATATCCGGAGAGAACGGGGGCGTTGAAAGAACTGGAAACGCCGTAAAAAAAGGCGGGTACAGTCGTTTGGGCGCTGATCTGTCCTTCCTTACCGGGGCCTCGGCCAGAGGTGTAACAGGAACAGGCGCTCTGGCAAGGGTCATCACCACAGGCGGTGTGTATGATTATCTCAAGATAGCTGACGGATGTGACCGGAACTGTTCGTATTGCGCTATCCCGATGATCAGGGGTCATTATCACAGCGTCCCTGAAGAACAGCTTTTGGCGGAAGCCAGGGGCATGGCTCTCAGGGGGATAAAAGAACTCATACTGGTTGCTCAGGAGACCACTCTTTACGGGGCAGATATCTATGGCAGGAAAAGTCTGCCGGAGCTTCTGAAAAAACTGTGTGATATTCGTGAACTTGAACATATAAGACTTCTCTACGCATATCCGGAAAGCGTGGACAAGGATCT
>JAILIO010000241.1 GCA_024695225.1 Lachnospiraceae bacterium | reverse complement strand
GATGACGGGAAAGGGGAGAAAGACCATCATGAAAAAAGCGCTTATCACAGGCATCACCGGACAGGACGGATCATATCTGGCGGAATTTCTGCTGGAGAAAGGCTACGATGTACACGGGATCATAAGACGGTCGTCTGTTGATTTCAGGGAGAGGATCGCACACCTTGAGGGTAAGGAGCATTTCCATCTTCACTACGGGGATCTCAGTGACTCCATGAGCATGCTGCAGGTCGTGGGAAATGTGAGACCGGATGAGATATATAATCTCGCAGCGCAGTCGCATGTGCAGGTTTCCTTTGATGTACCTGAGTTTACGGCTGACGTGGATGCAGTGGGCGTGGTAAGGGTACTTGAAGCGGTCAGACAGTGCGGACTTGCCGATACCTGCCGGATATATCAGGCATCGACTTCGGAGCTTTACGGTAAGGTAGTCGAGGTCCCTCAGAGCGAGACCACACCTTTTCATCCCTACAGTCCATATGCGGTGGCAAAGCTTTATGGCTTCTGGATAATAAAGGAGTACCGTGAGGCCTACAATATGTTCTGCTGCTCAGGGATTCTTTTTAACCATGAATCCGAAAGAAGAGGCGAGACTTTCGTTACAAGGAAGATCACGCTTGCGGCATCAAGGATAGCACAGGGCAAGCAGGAGAAGCTTTATCTCGGAAATCTTTCATCCCTGCGTGACTGGGGATATGCAAAAGACTATGTGGAATGTATGTGGCTCATCCTGCAAAATGATAAGCCCGAGGATTTTGTCATAGCAACCGGAGTCCAGCATTCCGTCAGGGATTTCGCGAAGCTCGCTTTCCATTATGCCGGCATGGAGATCGAGTTTAAGGGAGAGGGTGTAGATGAGAAAGGCTATGATAAGGCTACCGGCAAGGCAGTGATAGAGGTCTCTCCCGATTTCTATCGTCCGACTGACGTGGTAAACCTTCTTGGAGATCCTTCCAAGGCAAAGAGGGAGCTCAAATGGGATCCTTCAAAGACTTCATTTGAGGAGCTTGTAAAGATCATGGTCGAGCATGATATGCAGAAGGTGGCGGTAGAACGTGCCGGAGAGCGCGTGAGAGCAAACCTTGAAGAGTATCTTGAGAAAGGCATAATCAAGTAACAGAGAGGTAGGCTGTGTCTTTTGTATCGTTTGAGTTTGCGGCATTTGTAGCAGTATGCCTTATCCTGTATCATATCTTTCCCAAAAGGCGCAGATATATCCTGCTCCTTGCGGCAAGCTATGCTTTTTATGTCATCGCCTGCGGCGGATATATCATATATATCCTGCTGACGACGGTCACGACATATGCGGCGGGACTTGTAATGAGCCGTTTCTGGGAAGAATGTGACAGACAGATCAAGGATCCGGAGACCGCATCCGACAGGGCAAAGAAAAAGGCGATAAAGGCAGCTTTTGGCGGCAAGGTAAAGGCCGTGATGATCGTGTGTCTCGTATTTAATTTCGGGATTCTCATCGTCCTCAAATACTCGGCTTTTGTGATATCCAATATAAATCTTGCCATGCTCACTTTTTGGCACAGCACGGATTTTATCAGGATACCCTCGTGGGTACTCCCTTTAGGGCTTTCCTTTTACACATTTCAGTCTATGGGATATATCATAGATATCTTTTACCGTCGGATAGAGGCCGAAAAGCATCCTTTGAAGCTGGCGCTCTTTGTATCCTTTTTCCCTCAGATAGTACAGGGACCAATAGGCAGATATAAGGATCTTTCCGCAACACTGTATGAAGGACACGACTTCGATTTTGATCTGATAAGGCAGGGGGCATTGCTTATTATGTCGGGCCTTTTCAAAAAACTTATCATTGCCGATCGTGTGGCAGACTATATAACGAATTCAGTGAATCTATACGAAAGCACCGACGGGGGTTATCTGCTTCTTGCGCTTTTTCTGTATTCATTCCAGCTATATGCTGATTTTTCCGGAGGCATAGATATAGCTTCAGGCGTGGCCTGCTGCTTTGGCGTAAAGCTTGCGCCAAACTTTATGCGGCCGTTTTTTGCCCGCTCCGTGAGTGAATACTGGAGGAGGTGGCATATCTCGCTGTCGGACTGGTTCAGGGATTTTATCTTCTATCCGATCGCTGTATCCAAGCGGATGATGAAGCATGGGAAATGGCTCGAAAAGCATGTGAATGTGTTTTTGGGCAAGCGTTATACGCTTTATGTGGCAACCGCGATCGTCTGGTTTACTACGGGACTCTGGCACGGCGCTGAGTGGAGATATGTGATCTGGGGTCTTTTGAACGGTTTCATCATGTGCCTTTCCGCAGAGCTGGAGCCG
>JAILIO010000196.1 GCA_024695225.1 Lachnospiraceae bacterium | reverse complement strand
TATTCATATAATTTATACATTCTTTATGCGGTGAAAGCAAATCATAACCGGATGGTTCTGATCTGCAAAACCCATTGAAGATTCCGATCATATCCGGCATATGAAATATTGCCTGAAAATGCTGTAAATGTTATAATTTTTAAGATTGTGAGGATCCTTTGATGCCTGGAGATCAGATCAGGCTGTTTTTGTACAGAGATATCTGATGATTGATAGGATAAAAGAGTTCATTTCCGGGAACCGGAAAAATATGGCCCTGATCTGTGTGGGGATAGTGCTGGATGTGATGGGGAAGAGTATCACCTCCAGATTTGATGCACCCTTTTTCCTGGATTCTGCGGGGACCATTCTGACAGCCATGAAACTTGGGCCTGTGGCTGGCGTGATCACTGCCCTTGCGAGCACTGTATTAACGGCACCAAAGGTCAGTTCTGAGATGCTTTTCTGTATACCAAGTGCGGGAGCTGCCTGGGCCGCCTGGTTTTTCCTTGGAAAAAAGAAGGAATGGGATTCATTTTCCACCGTGTCCACAAGCGTCCTGGTGGGACTTTTGGCGGCGGTCATGTTCACACCCTTCAATATGATCATAAGGGGCGGCATGACAGGCAATCTGTGGGGAGATGCCCTGGCGGAGATACTTTTCGAGTATACAAGCCTTGACCTTATATGCTGCCTGGCAGGAGAGTTGTTCGTACACATACCGGATAAGTTCATAACCATAGTAGTCCTTGTGGCTGCGATAGGATTCCTGAAAAGGAATGGTCTTATTGAAGCCGTTGGCGAAAAACAGGTCCCTGCGGACAGCGATGGCAGTGATGATGGTGACGACGGTGACGCAGAGGAGAAAACGTCCGGAAAGAAAGCACTTGGCCTGTTATTTTTGACCGGGGCAGTGGGGACAGCCCTGACTCTCTCAGTTTTTTCATGTCCCCAAAGGGTATATGCTTCCGGAGATACCGACTTTTCTTCAGATTTCATCGATACCGTCTACGGATTTGAATACGGACTGACCTCAGCGGAGATAAAGGCCGTGACACAGACCGGAGACGGATATATCTGGGCCGGATCTTATTCCGGTTTATACCGTTTCGACGGCACCGATTTTGTCCGGCAGGAATTGGATGAAATGATAGGCAATGCAGTTTATCTGTATACGGACAGGAGAGGCAGGCTTTGGATCGGGACCAACGACAGCGGCGCTGCCCTGTATGATCCATACACCGGAAAGGTCAGGTCCTTTAATACCGAAACAGGGCTCTGCTCCAATTACGTCAGGGGAATATGTGAAGACAAATATGGAAACATATATGTGGGCACAGCCACTTATATCTGCAGACTGAACAATGAACTTCTGCTTTTGGATGACGATCAGATGAATTCTGCAAGGATCGTAAGATCCGGGAAAAAACGGATACATGTCTATGACCATATCGGAGAGGTCACCGGGGCAGAGTCCCTTGGTCATATGGGAGAGGGGCTGATATGCGGAGTGTCTCAGGACGGGCTTTTATTTGTGCTGAACGGTGACGAACTGGTCTGTTCAAGGAGATGCGATCTGGAAGATGCAGAATATACATGCGTGGCCTGCGATGGAAACGGAACGCTCATGGCGGGCACAAACACAGGTGCATGCGAGATCCTTTCATTTTCCGGGAACAGACTGGAGAAGAAGACTGATATCAACTCCTCAGAATTCAAAAAAGTAAGCGCTGTAGAGTATTCCGATGTTTACGGCGGTTTTTTCCTGGCCTGTGACAATGGGTTTGGCTTCGTGAAAAACGGGGCAGACTCGGCAGAAAATCTAACGGTGAACGGCTTTGACTCATCTGTGGAAGATATCTGCGTGGACAAACAGGGAGATGTATGGTTCTCTTCGTCAAAACAGGGTCTTTTGAAAATGGCAAAAACTCCCTTTGTCAATCTGTTTAAAAAGGCAGGACAGCCCGAGAGCGCTGTGAATGCTGTATTCCGTGACGAAAATGTGCTGTATGTGGGGACCGATGACTGTGTTCTAAAGACAGATGCCGGGACCGGAAAAAAACTTGAGGATGAGAGGCTTTCGCTCTTCGAGGGGGTCAGGGTAAGGCACATAATGAAAGACAGCAGAGGGAATCTCTGGTTCAGCACCTATGGGCCGGATGGCCTTGTGAAGATGGAACCCTCAGGGAAGACACTGACTTTCAATGAAAGCACCAATGCCCTTGGGACCAAATTCAGATTTGCCATGGAACTGAATGACGGCAGGATCCTCGCGGCATCCACATCAGGTCTCAGTTTTATAAAGGGTGACAGGGTTGCGGACACTATCGGTCAGGAGGAGGGTCTTGAGATCCCCACAGTGCTGTCCGCAACAGAAGAAAAGGACGGCACTCTGATCGTGGGCACAGACGGCGGCGGCCTGTATTCCATAAAGGACGGGAAGATCGCAGGGCATTGGGGACAGGAAGAGGGATTGCTTTCCCAGGTGATAATGAAGATAACACCCTGTACCGGAGGCAGGGTATACACCACCAGCAATGGTTTTTATTATCATGATGGCGGCACCGGCATAAGGAAACTCGAGAATTTTCCCTTCAGAAATGTTTATGATCTGTATCTGACAGAAGAGGGACAGGCTTTTGTGAGTTCCAGCGCAGGAATCTATGTGGTCAGTGAGAAGGATTTGCTGGAAGACCGGGAGGGATACTCTTACTGTCTTCTGAACAGAAGGAGAGGACTGACCTCCAACCTCACTGCAAATGCCTGGAACGATGTTTCCGGGGACACTATGTATCTGTGCTGCGTGGACGGCGTCAGAATGATGGATCTCAAAAGTTATGCTGAATTTGATCCTCACTATCAGATAGTCATAAAGAATATAAAGAAAAATGATGAGATCATCGAATCTTTGAGCGGAGTGTATGACATTCCTGCAGGCAACGGGTCTTTGATAGTATCTCCCGCGATACTGAACTATACGGTTTCGGATCCTATGGTCTATGTGGAACTGGAGGGAGTGGATACTGAGGGGCATTTGATGCGGCAGTCCGAGATGCGGGAACTTTATTATCCTTACTTGCCTTTCGGCGATTACAAGATGAAGGTCAGAGTCATGGACGATCTGGGACTTCAGACACAGAAAGAAGCCGTATTCCTCCTTCACAAGGATGCAAAGCTTTATGAAAAACTGTATTTCCGCATTTATCTGGGATTTGTGATCTTTATGATGCTGCTGTTTGTGGTGTGGCTGGTGACCCGTATGGAGAATATGGCGGTGATCAACCGCCAGTACGATCAGATAAGGGAGGCAAAGGAGGAGGCGGAACATGCAAATCAGGCGAAGTCCCTCTTCCTGGCCCAGATGTCCCATGAGATCCGCACTCCGATAAATGCAGTGCTGGGTATGGATGAGATGATCCTGAGAGAGAGCAGAGAACCGGATGTGAGGGGCTATGCAGCCGATATCTACACCGCCGGACAGTCTCTTCTGGCTCTGATAAATGATATTCTGGATTCTTCAAAGATCGATTCCGGAAAGATGGAGATAGTGCCCGGGGAGTACAGACCATCCGAAATGATAAGGGATCTGGTCAATATGATATCCCAGAGGGCACAGGCAAAGGACCTGACTTTTGAAGTGGAGGCAGATCCCGGTCTTCCCTCAGTGCTTTTGGGAGATGATGTCAGAATAAAGCAGGTGGTGACAAACCTGCTTACCAATGCTGTGAAATATACCGTGACCGGAAATGTCTGGCTGAGAGTAAGCGGTACCCGGGAGGACGATACACTGAAACTCCATATTGAAGTGGAAGATACCGGAAAGGGCATAAAGGATGAAGACCTTCCCAAACTGTTTGTGGCTTATCAGAGGATAGAGGAGGGCAGGAACAGGAGGATAGAAGGCACCGGACTTGGGATCAATATAACAGTGGAGCTGCTCAGGCTTATGGGCAGCAGGCTCTGTGTGGACAGTATCTACGGAAGGGGTTCTAAGTTTTATTTCGATCTGGATCAGAAGATCGTGGATGCCTCTCCAATGGGTGAACTGGACCGGACTGTGAGGTCCATGGAGGACTTTGCCCTTTCGGATGACGCCTTTGTGGCAGAGGATGCAAAGATCCTGGTGGTGGACGACAATTCCATGAACCGAAAGGTTTTCAGAAGTCTTTTAAGTATCATGAAGCCGCAGATCAGCGAGGCGGCCAGCGGGCCGGAAGCCATTGCCCAGGCAGAGAGGGAACATTTTGACATTATATTCATGGATCACATGATGCCGGGAATGGACGGTGTCACAGCCATGAAGAGGATCAAAGAAATAGAAAGCTGCCGGGATATACCCATCTATGTTCTGACTGCCAATGCAGTGGCGGGGGCCAGGGAAGAATATATTAGTATGGGATTTGACGGATTCCTTTCAAAACCCGTGGATGCAAAGAGACTTGAGGAGGTTCTTCGGTCCATCCTTCCTCCGGAACTTATCCGTCCCATGACCGCAGAAGAGAGGGAGAAGATCGGGACCGGTGGAAACAGGTCAGCAAATCCCATGCCTTCGGATCTGCCGGATGTGGAGGGACTTGACTGGAATTACGCATGGCTTCATCTGCCGGATACAGATATGCTGAGGGATGCTGCAGAATCCTTCTACGAAGTGATCGATCTGCAGGCGGACAGGCTGGACGGCATGTACGGGGCGCTGTCTCCTAAATCCGGCAGCAGGATGGACGACATGAGAAAAGACACGGGTGAAGGGGAAGATGATCCAATCTCCGCTTACAGGATACAGGTCCACGGTATGAAGAGCTCTGCAGCCACCATAGGGATAGTGCCCTTGGCAGGCATGGCAAAGATCCTGGAGTTTGCTGCAAGGGATGGGGATATAAGGGTTATCAGGTCCATGCATGACATATTTATAAATGAGTGGAGATCCTACAGAGACCGTATGAAAGGTGTGTTCGGGCTGGGTGAGGCGGATGTGGACCACAGCAGTCTTGAACAGGGGGATGCAGGAGTCATGAACGTGATGCTGGATATGCTGACTCCCGCTCTTGAGGACCTGGATGTGGATACAATGGACGAACTGATGGAGAAAATGAAGGGTTACACTTTCGGACCTGAGGTTGATGAGCTTGTGCCGAAACTCAGCGCTGCCGTCAGGGATATGGATGAAGAAATGGCTCTTGGGATAATGGACGAGATCAGAGCTTTGCTTTGAAAGGAGATAAGGCCTTATGAAAAAAGTACTCCTGGTGGGTAAAATGAATGAGATCCTGAAGAATTTAAATGATTACCTGCATATGTATTTCAGGGTCCAGGTGTGCATGGAATCCAGCCATCACACTGAATCCATAATCAGAGTGGT
>JAILIO010000178.1 GCA_024695225.1 Lachnospiraceae bacterium | reverse complement strand
AAATAAAAAATCAGGCTATCAGGTTGCAGTATTGACATACCCCTGTGTGTAAATGTTACTATAGTGAATATTGTTTAAGTATACCTTTAAGGAGGGGAAAAATGACCATAATAGTTACCGGAGGCGCGGGATTCATAGGTTCAAACTTCATATTTCACATGCTCAAGGAACATCCCGATTACAGGATCGTCTGCCTGGACAAGCTGACATACGCGGGGAATCTCAGCACTCTCAAGTCCGTTATGGACAATGAGAACTTCCGCTTTGTAAAACTGGATATATGCGACAGGGAAGGAGTTTATAAGCTCTTCGAGGAAGAGAAGCCTGACATCATAGTGAACTTTGCGGCGGAAAGCCATGTGGACCGCAGCATAGAGAACCCTTCCATCTTCCTTGAGACCAATATCATAGGCACCAGCGTCCTTATGGATGCCTGCAGGAAGTACGGCATAGAGCGTTATCATCAGGTTAGCACCGATGAGGTCTACGGAGATCTTCCGCTGGACAGACCGGACCTCTTCTTCACTGAGGAGACCCCCATCCACACCAGCTCTCCCTATTCATCCTCGAAGGCCGGTGCAGACCTGCTGGTCATGGCTTACAACCGCACCTTCGGCCTGCCGGTCACCATCAGCCGCTGCTCCAACAACTACGGGCCCTATCATTTCCCGGAGAAACTGATACCCCTTATGATCGCCAACTGTCTGAACGACAAGCCCCTGCCTGTGTACGGTGAAGGCCTGAACGTCAGGGACTGGCTCTATGTGGAGGATCACTGCCGGGCCATTGATCTCATCATCCACAAAGGAAAGGTGGGAGAGGTCTACAATGTGGGCGGCCACAACGAGATGAGAAATATAGACATCGTGAAGCTGATCTGCAAGGAGCTTGGAAAGCCCGAATCCCTTATTACCCATGTGACGGACCGGAAGGGCCACGACATGAGATACGCGATCGACCCTGCAAAGATACACAGGGAACTGGGATGGCTTCCTGAGACCAGGTTTGAGGACGGAATAAAGAAGACCATCAAATGGTATCTGGAAAATAAGGACTGGTGGGAAGAGATCATCAGCGGGGAATACCAGAACTATTACGACAAGATGTACGGCAACAGGTGAGACGGACCCGGGAAAGCGGACGGGCAGGGCTTACCTGAGCGGGAAAGCCTGATACAGGACAGCAGATAAGAGCTTATGGAGAGCGTCAGATGAAAATATTTGTGACAGGGGTAAACGGCCAGCTGGGCCACGATGTGATGAATGAACTCAGCAAGAGAGGTATCGAGGGCACAGGCTCCGACATCACCGGGAGTTACTCGGGGATAGGAGACGGGTCTCCGGTGTGCACCATGCCCTATGTACAGCTGGATATAACGGACAAGGCCTCAGTCCTTGAGACCATAGAGAAGATAAAGCCCGATGCGGTGATCCACTGCGCGGCATGGACTGCCGTGGACATGGCAGAGGATGACGACAAGGTGGAAAAGGTGCGCGCGGTCAACGCCGGCGGTACCGCAAACATAGCGGAGGCTGCAGAGAAGATCGGCGCCAAGATGATCTATATTTCCACGGACTATGTCTTCAACGGCCAGGGAGAGCGCCCCTGGCAGCCCGATGACAAGGATTACGCCCCTTTAAATGTCTACGGCCAGACCAAACTCGAGGGGGAGCTGGCGGTTGCAAAGACCGTGTCTAAATATTTTATAGTGAGGATAGCCTGGGTGTTCGGGCTTAACGGCAAAAACTTTATAAAGACCATGATAAATGTGGGAAAGACCCACGATGAAGTCCGGGTGGTCAACGACCAGATCGGCACTCCCACATATACACTGGACCTTTCAAGACTTCTGGTGGACATGGTCCTGACAGAGAAATACGGTTATTATCACGCAACAAACGAGGGAGGATATATCTCCTGGTACGATTTCTGCTGTGAATTCTACAGGCAGTATGGACTGACCACCAAAGTGACACCTGTCACCACCGCAGAATACGGGGCGAGCAAGGCCGCACGTCCATTCAACAGCCGTCTGGACAAGAGCAAGCTCAGGGAAGCGGGTTTTGAACCCCTTCCCGACTGGAAGGATGCAGTCAAAAGATATCTGGAGGAAGCAAACCTCTGATCTTAAGGAGTAGATCATGAAAAAAAAGATTTCGCTGACAGCCGGGGTCCTCGCTCTGGCTCTGACTCTCTGCGCCTGCGGGGAAGCACTGGATACAGGCAACAGGGTCTGGGTGGATTCAGATCTTGAGGATTCCATAAAAGAGAGCGATGAGTTCAGGGCCCAGGATGATTTCGCGGCCTGTGCAAATAAGGACTGGAAGCTTCAGACCACCGGCTACAGCCCTTCGATGAGAGCCATAGCAGACAGTGTTATGGAGAAGAAAAAGCAGATAGTGACTGACACTTCTCTGGAGGGCTACGAGGCCGAGCTGCTGAGGAATTACTATGATCTGGCGGTGGACTGGGACGCCAGGAATGCGGACGGCACAGATCCTCTGAAAGAGTATATAGAAGCCATAGATGCTGCCGGTTCCCTGGATGAACTCCTCACATGGATGAAGGATCCTGAGAGCAATCCTCTGGCAGTGGCGCCGGTATTGATCAGCATGGAATATGTCGTACAGTCCGAAGTCTATGAAGGGA
>JAILIO010000162.1 GCA_024695225.1 Lachnospiraceae bacterium | reverse complement strand
CACAGGATGATGGCAGCAGTGTCCACCGCTCTTTTCGACGTCCGGATGATCCCCAGAGAATAAAGCAGGAACAGCACCCCTGATATCAGAAGGACAGGCCATAAAGGATGGTAATAAAAGGACAGGGAGATATCCCCTCCGAGAAAAGACAGAACGGCCCTTGTGAGGCCGCACAGCGGACAGGGTACTCCAACCGCAAAGTCAAGGGGACAGCGGTATATCCCCAGATATGACAGCAATCCCCATATTCCCGCAGCGAGAACATAGGGTATCATTTCCCTTATATCTTTGATCCCGTATCTGTGTTCCATACACAAAAAGAAAAGTACAGCCTGCCCGGGAGCAGACTGCACTTTTTTCTTTCATATCAGTCCCGGATCACTTTGCGTACTGACCGTCAATAAAGACTATCTCCTCATCCTGTCCGAAGGATGCGCCGTAAGCCTTTGTAAGAGCTATGATCCAGTCAACGATGCACCAGATGCCGCATCCGCCCACAGTGATGAGTTTGAGGATCCCAAGACCCACCTGTCCTCTCATAAATCTGTCAACTCCGAGTTCGCCGAGAAGCCAAGTAAACACCCAGACGTATACGTGCTTATTAAACCTTTTTTCCATAATTACCTCCTTAAAATAATGATTTCAAAACAGTGTTGATTATCCTTCAAAAATCCCGCATTGTCAAGCGCTGAGGCAAAACGGGATCAGTCCTTTACCCCGCGGTCCCAAGGTAGGCGGCCTTGACCTTGTCGTCCTCCAGAAGTTCCCTGCCGGATCCGGTCATGGCGATCCTGCCGTTCTCTATGACGTACGCCCTGTCCGCCACATGAAGGGCCATATTTGCATTCTGCTCTATCAAAAGCACTGTGGTGCCGTCTTCATGGATCTTCCGGATGATGTCAAAAATGTCCCGTACCACAATGGGGGCAAGACCCAGAGAGGGTTCATCCATCATGAGGAGTTCGGGTCTGCCCATGAGAGCGCGGCCCACAGCCAACATCTGCTGTTCACCTCCGGAAAGGGTTCCGCCGGCCTGCCAGGATCTCTCCTTCAGTCTCGGGAAATAACCGTAGACCATTTCGATATCTTTCTCCAGGTCATCTTTCCTGAGATATGCGCCTATCTTAAGATTTTCAAGGACCGTAAGGTTCGGGAATATCCTTCTGCCTTCCGGCACCATCATCAGGCCCTTCTTGACTATTGCCGTGGAATCGGATCCGGCGATATCCTCACCCTCAAAGATGATACGCCCCGCCTTCGGCTTCACAAGGCCGGATATGGCCCGGAGGGTGGAACTCTTCCCGGCGCCGTTAGCTCCGATCAGGGTGACTATCTCTCCCCTGTTCACGTCAAAGGTGATGCCTCTGACGGCCTCTATTCCCCCGTAGCTGACCTCAAGCCCGTCAATATGTAAGATCGTCTCATTGCTCATTCACATGTTCCTCTTCCGCGGTCATCATTCATCCGAAACTCCCAGATAGGCTTCGATCACCTTCTGGTTCGACTGCACTTCCTCGGGAATGCCCTGAGCTATCTCGCTCCCGAAATCGATCACATATATGTAATCGGAAATGTTCATGACCAGATCCATGTGGTGTTCGATGAGGAACACCGTAAGATCGTACTTTTCCCTTATCTCCTTCACAAATTCCGCAAGTTCCAGGGTTTCCTGGGGATTCATCCCGGCGGCGGGCTCATCCAGGAGCAGAAGCTTGGGATCCGTAGCCAGAGCCCTGGCTATCTCCAGCCTGCGCTGCAGCCCGTAGGGCAGGCTCGTGGCCAGCTCATTCCTGTGATCCTGAAGTCCCTGCTCGACGAGGAGTTCCATGGTCTCTTCCCGCATCCTCTTTTCTTCGGAACGGTTCCCGCGGAATGTGGCCGAAAACACATTCTGCTTTGCCCTCATATGCTTTGCGGTAAGCACATTCTCAAAAACCGTCATGCTCTTCCAAAGACGTATGTTCTGGAAGGTCCGGGCTATGCCGAGCTTCGTGATCTCGTCCGGAGTGGGGGAAAGAGGCTTAAGATCCGCGTATTTATCCGCATTCTCCCCCTTATAGTTCTTTGCATCCTTCCCTGTGGGGTGGTTGCGGACGACGGGCTCTCCCATATATTCTATGAGTCCGTTTGTGGGCCGGTACACCCCTGTGATACAGTTGAAAGCGGTGGTCTTCCCCGCCCCGTTTGGCCCTATGAGGGCTATGATCCTGTGTTCCGGAACATCCAGCGTAAGATTATTTACGGAGACCACGCCTCCGAACTGCATGGTCACATTTTCAAGATGTAAAGCAGTCTTTTCACCCATTCTCACTCTCTCCCTTCTTTCGGGAGTTCTTTTTGAACAACGCGGTTATGTCCAGCTCCCTGTTCCCCATGATGCCCTGTGAGAAGAACAGGACGATCACCATTATGACCACGGAGAACACCACCATGCGGAAACCGTTCCCGAGGAGCGGCACCCGGAAAGAGCCTATATACATCTCGCTGTCAAGGAATCTGAGCCACCACTCGGAGCAGGCCACATACAGGAATGTGGCCAGGATGGATCCCGACACTGATCCGATCCCTCCTATGACCACTATCAGCAGGATCTCGTAGGTCATGGTGGAGGTGAACGCCTTCGCCTGGGCATTGGCCACGTACATGGCGAAGAGAGCGCCTCCGACTCCGGCGAAAAAGCTGGAGATCACAAACGAGAGCATCTTGTGGCTGAACAGGCCTATCCCCATGGCCTCCGCCGCCACCTCGTCGTCCCGGATGGATTTAAACGCCCTGCCGTAGGACGAGTTGATGAGCAGCACGATAATGGTGACGCAGACGGTAGTGACCAGGAAAGGCACAAAGGTGGACAGTCTCAGCACCACATTCCCCGACGAGTCCGTGATATTGAAGCTGGAGAAGGTAGGAAACCCTTTGATCATATTGGCGCCGTTGGTGACCGGCCCAAGCTTCTGCCACTGGAAAATGGCCCTGAGGATCTCGGCAAATCCCAGAGTGGCAATGGCAAGATAATCGCTCTTAAGCCTCAGCACCGGAAATCCTATGAGCCATGCGAAAACCGCCGCCACGCATCCTGCCAGTATCAGGGCGATACCGCACCCCAGCACCATGGAAAACGCTCTTCCCGGACCTGCTGTTCCGAATATCCCTTCAAAAACGTCTATCAGGGAGGAATCGAAGGCGCAGCCCCCGAAAAGGTAATATACCTGCTCCTTCTGGCTCGCAGGCACCGTCAGTATCGCGTAGGTATATGCCCCAAGCAGCATGAACCCCGCCTGTCCCAGAGAGAACAGGCCGGTGAACCCGTTCAGCAGGTTCATGGAGACCGCCACAAGAGAATAGACGGCTGCCTTCTTCAGAACCGTGAACAGAGGGCTTGTGGGCTGAAACACCTGGGGCAGCCCCGGTATCAGACTGCTTATATTCTCCAGAAGGATCACCAGGATCAGCATTAAAGCTATCCCGCAAAGAGCGGGGAGCATATTATTCTTTTCTTTCATTTA
>JAILIO010000144.1 GCA_024695225.1 Lachnospiraceae bacterium | reverse complement strand
CTATGAGATAAATAAAGACGCCGACGAATGAAAACTTTGCCAAATCCATAAGCACACTGTATAATCAACGGAAATATTTAAATATGTGAAAGGAGAAAGTTATGGATCCATTTGATCTTCTTGATGAAAATGATGGTTATCTTGACGGTAAACTGGGATCGGGAATGCGTTCCAACGATCCGGATTATATCCGGGGCTGGCTTGCGGGTTCCGGATCGAGAATGGGCTCCGATTTCGACGATGACGACGATGATGATGAAGATTACGACGAAGATGACGAATACGATGAAGACTATGATGAAGATGACGAAGACTACGATGACGAAGATTATGATGGTGACGACTACGATGGCGGAGACTACGATGGTGATGGCGGCGGCGACGGTGACTTCTTCTGAAGCCATCTGAGGCTGCAGAGGTTATTATTTATATCAAGGAGGGAAAATGAGAAAAAAGATTTTGGCACTTGCACTTGTGACGGTGATGGCGGTTATGTCGGGCTGCGGCAGCACATCAACGGGCAGCGTTTCGGAGACAGTGGCCGGAAATGGCAGCGAGGCAGCGGGAGAGAATAGTGCGGATGCATTGAGCGGCGTCAGCACCCCTGTGACCGAGGTCCTTATGACTGAGGCTATGCAGGACCTGGAAGGCAACGAAGTACATCTTTCGGATATATTTGCAGAAAATAAGGTGACAATGGTAAACGCATGGGGGACTTTCTGCGATCCCTGTAAGGAAGAGATGCCATATCTGGCAGAACTTGAAAAGAAGTATAAAGATCAGGGCTTTGAGATCGTGGGACTCACCATAGATGTGGTGGATTCGGACGGAAATGTGCAGGAGGAGGAGTTCAACGACTGCAAAGAAATAGTGGGGTCTTCAGGGGTTGAATATCCTGTGGTGCTCATGAACATGTCTCTTTTGGAGAAAATGGATCTGTTTACATTCCCCACCACGTATTTCATAAACAGCAAGGGCGAGATGGTGGGTAAACCGGTTGTGGGAGGCCATTCCGAAGAAGACTGGGAAAAGATCATAACAGGTTATATCGGCTGATAAGGTCCGCAGACCCATCCGGAGAGTGGAATTTAGTATTACATTCAAAGAATTTTCCGGATGAACTGCGGGAAGGGTTAAGATAAAGGTTATTATTTCCGATATAGAATTTGAAGTATCCTGAAATGGATTTCAGTTTATATTACAAGGAGGTAGATGATATGGCAGGTTTTTATGGAGTATCGGCTTATCAGCAGACAGATCAGTCTTGGAAGACAGGCAGTTCGCCGCTAAAGAATGAGAAGACAAAGGCTGCGAAAAAGCCTGAAGGGGAAGAGGCGCCAAAGAACGGTGCCGTCACAAAGGAAAATGCTTTTTCCAATGTTTCCGTGAAAAATTGGTCTCCCCTGGACAGCGGCAGTTCACTATCCCGAGAGATACAGAATACGGCAGCACGGTTGGCAATGTGGAGCTTTCCGACAAGGCGAAGGATTATTATGAACAGCTGAAGGGCAAGTTCAACAACATGGATTTCATTGTCGTCAGCAAGGATATGAAGTCCCAGGTGAAGCAGAATGCAGCATCCTACGGAAACGCCAACAATATGGTGGTGCTCATAGGAGAGGATGAACTGGAGAGGATGGCAACAGATGAGTCCTTCAGAAAGAAGTATGAAGGCATCATCCAGATGGCCAAGAGCAGGCTCTCGGAATTCAAGAACAGTCTGACCAGCAGCGGAGCGGGTCTCATGAATTACGGCATGTCTGTGGATGAAAACGGCAAGGAGAGTTTCTTTGCCACGGTGGAAAAATCCCAGGATCTGCAGAAGAAGCGTATCGAGAAGAAGGCTGCAGAGAAGAAAGAGCACAAGGCACAGGAGAAAAAGAAGGCTGAGAAGGAAAGACGGGAAGAACGGATAGAGGAAGCCAGGAAAAAGAGAAAGGCCGGGAAAGCCGAGAAGGAAACTGACGATGAAGATGTGGAGAAAGTGGATGAGCAGAAGGAATATATCACATTCGAGTCTTCGTCACTTGACGATCTGATCTCCAAGGTCAGTTCTTATTCCTACAACAATGCTTCCGCAAAGGTTATGACCGATGCAGAGCGCATGGTGGGAGGGAATATAGACTTCAGAGGCTGATAAAACAGGCCCCCATGTATCTGCTGCAGGTTTTAACCGAAGGAACTGTCTGCGGGATACGGACAAAAATGTATATGTAAAGAGCCGGCTGCGGGCCAAGTCCGCCGTTGGCTTTCTTTTTATTCTGTCTTCATATACGGTAAAATTCGTTAACAGTGTGAGTTGGCTGAATCAGGTCATTCATTTTTGACAGACGATCAGATGTCTTGCCCCGTGTCTGACGGCGCAGGTATATGGTCATTGTACAGATTATTGCTTGAAATACTATTCTCATATTGGTAAAATAATCGGGTACATTTGTTTCACTTTCATGGAGAGAAATATGCAGTCAAAATTGATCATCAAGGAAAATGAATTGCTCGACCCCAACGATTATCCTGAAGATCAGCGTCGATTAGTGGATGATTTCAACCAGCGCATAAAACGGTGTATGGGAATTGTCACAGGACTTGGCAAGGAATACCACACCATATGGATAGTGGATTCCATCACTCTCAGCATGAGCTTGTACAGGACTACAGGAGAGAGTACCACTGTAGGGGCAGTGGAACTGGGACTCAGATATGACAATTATGACCGGGTTATGTCTGAATATGTGAACAGATATGTGGTGGACCGGGCAGAGAGCATACTGAAGGATGTGGAATCAGGCGTGGTCTTGAACCGTATAAAGGGTGGAGAACTGTACACCGTGGATTATATGCGGATGGGGGACGACGGCAACATTACTTACCATCAGATGGCCTTTGCTCTTGCAGGTGAGCCCGGGGAAACAGACAGTTTCATCCTGGCTTACAGGGACATAGACAAGTCCATCAGAAAACATATAGCTGACAAGCGTTATCTCAGGGAGCAGCTGGACATAGTGGAGACCCTGAGCCGGGATTATTACAATATCTTTAAGGTCAACATAAGGACGGGGGATGTGGTGATCCTGAAACTGGACGGATATGTCACAAAGGGAATGGACGGTCCCAGTGAGAAGATATATCCCTACAATGTCCTTTACAAACAGTATGTGCAGGACCGTGTATATGTGGAGGACCAGCCGGCGCTTTTAGAAGCCATGAGTCTTGAGACCATCAGGAAAAAGATGCAGGAAACATCGGAATATGTTTCCAGTTACCGCGTTATGGATAACGGGGAAGTCCATTATTACCAGTTTACGTATGTCCCCATCAACCCCAGAAATCCTGAAAGCTTTATCCTGGCCGGATTCAAGAATGTAGACGATATCGTGGAGTCCGCAAGAGAACGGGAGAGTCTCCAACTGCTGGCAAATATGGACATAATGACAGGCATCCTGAACCGTGGAAGCGGCGAACGCAAGGTCATCGACGCTATGGCAAACCTCAAGGGCGGGATGCTGTGCATAATGGATGTGGACAATTTCAAGAGGATCAATGACAGATACGGACATGATGTGGGAGATAAGGTCATCCGCGGGATCGCCGATGCCTTGAAGACTACTTTTCGCGATAAAGATATCGTGTTCAGACTGGGCGGAGACGAGTGCGCAGTCTTCGCTTACGATGTGAAGGATGA
>JAILIO010000140.1 GCA_024695225.1 Lachnospiraceae bacterium | reverse complement strand
TTATGAGATTTCAGTCTCAGATCTTACAAACACGGATTCAGCAAGTGCTCAGAAAGAAAAATGTGATGTGAATGCCAATCTTCGGACTTTATCCGAAACCAGTCCATTAACTCTCCGATCCGGGAACTATGAGATAGATATCCGGGATGGCTTTTCAGAAGAAACTCTTATCTCTGTGCTTAAGATCATGAAAAATGTTTGAGATATTTCCGGAGATAAAACACGTAATAGTCATATGTGGGCGAAGTGATCTCCGAAGAGGGATAAATGGTCTTACTGCAATGGTGAGACTGCATTATGACCTTGATCCCATGAAAACAGGGACACTGTTTTTGTTTTGTGGAACTAAACGTGACCGTATAAAAGGTCTGGTTTTTAATGGGACAGGTTTTTATCTTCTTTACATACGCCTGTCTAATGGCCGCTTTCAATGGCCAAGAAATTCGGATGAGGCTCGTGACATATCCCCCGAACAATACAAACGTTTTATTGAAGGGTTCGCAATCGACAGTAGTATCAAAGATTACAAAAAACACGAAGAAGCCCCCAACAATTAAACTTTTTCAAATGGAAAAGGGGCTGTCGCAATAGATGTTGCGACAGCCCCCTCTAATAGGTGAAAATCCGGCCCTGACGGCCGGATTTTTCCAATTTAAGGCATGGTTTCTGTGGTGTTTTTGAATTCAGCAGACTCCAACTAAAGCCGCCCGTTGAATAAGCGCCCCTTCCTTATTACCATTTTGGCTGGTCAAAATTTTATGAAGCTTTCAGTTCGGTCAGGAACTGACCTGTTCGGCCTCCTTGAATCTTGAAATGAAGCTTGTTGATGTTATAAGCAATGGCCAGAAGAACGCTCTGTGCCAGCACATTTTCTTTCCCCCGGTAAAGATAGCGGCGGAAGTTCATGTCTTCCTTTATGACAGCAAAGCTGCCTTCAGCTTGAATACTCCGGTTCATTCGAAGCTGGGTCCCATATTTCGTTGTTATTCTTTCCAGTGTTTCCTGGCGCTTTTGCTTCATAACCTTGGAGACGTTCAGACGCTTGTTTCGTTCCTCCATTGGGGTCTTGCAGTTGTTGCCGCGGATACATTTGTCTTTAAAAGGACATCCCTGGCAGCCATCACATTCGTATACGGTCACTGTGCTTACATAGCCGTTCCGGTTCTTGCTGTGCCGGTCATATATCGGCTTGAGTTTTCTTCCGTTTGAGCATATATATTCGTCCGTCTCGGAATCATATGTCATGTTTTCTCTCCGGCTGATATCCTGACGGTATTTCCGCGTTTTTGAGATCTCATAATCCTGCGGCTTCAAATAGGATTCCTGTCCATTCTGTTCTATGAAAACATAGGCTTCCTCGCTTTCATATCCGGCATCTGCAACAATCTCCTTGTATTGGAAAGGAAGATGGCTCTCCATGTCTTTCAAGAACGGAACAAGCGTCAGCACGTCTGTCGGATGACTGCTCAAGCCAAGCCATGTGATGTATTGCGCGTCAACTCCGTGCTGAAGGTTATAGGCTGGCTTTAACTGCCCGTTCGGCATGGCATCCTCCTTCAGACGCATGAATGTCGCATCCGGATCGGTTTTGGAATAACTGTTCCGCTCCCCACAGATATGAAGATGTTTTGTGTATTCTTTTAGCTTGCTTATATATCCTTCCAGTATTTCAATGGATTTCTGCAGCTGACTTTTACGATGACCGTTCCCGTAAACAAAGGCGATCTGTTCTTCCTCCCTCATCTGATAGAGTTTTTTGCGCAGCCGTTTCATGGTGTGCAGCGTTGCTTTGCCGTTATAGACCACCCTAATTCCGTACAAAGTTTCACATTCTTCGATGAAAGAAATGATCTTTTCAAACAGACGGACCTGATGTTTCGTGACAGACTTTTTCCAGACAAAGGTATACTTGTTGGCACGGGATTCAATCTTTGTGCCATCAATAAATATCGTCTTTCCCGAAATCTCTCCCAGTTCGTGAAGAACGGAGGTAACGTTGGCAAGAAGATCCTTGGAACAGGCAGAAAGATGAAGGGAGACAAATCTCGCAATAGTCGCATGGTCTGGCGCGGGCATTCCTTCGAGAAGGAACATAAAGTTTATGTCCCTTTTGCAAGCGGTCTCGATGTCCCTGCTGGAAAACAGACGGTTCATGGAAGCGTAGATCATGATCTTCAGCATCTGACTCGGTGACGCCTGATTTTTCCGGATCCTGTCATACGTGGCATACAGTTCCGAAAGATCCATTCCCTCCACGAATGCACTCAGAAGACGGACCGGATCGTCAGCCTGGATCATGTGTTCCATTTCTAACGGAAGTTTGATTTGATAACAGCCCCGATATGCTGTATAATCAGGCTGTAAATGTAATGGGGTTCGCATACCATTATTTTACAACAAAGCCCGGACTTTTCATAGCCCGGGTTTCTGTTTTTTAAGGTTTTTTAAGATGATTTCCGCCGAAAAAAGACTGCCGCACTAATCTCTTAGTGCGACAGCCCCTTTTATGCTCTTTATGAGACTGTGCCAAAGCAACTGCATATTTGATATATTTTTTTTCATAAGAATACCTCTTTAGACCCGCAATTCCGAAAAGGGAAACAAAAAAAGAAAAATAAAAATATCCGGTGCTTGACAATGAAATGTAATGGTGATAATTTATGTAAAGTAGTTAGCACTCAATCCGAATGAGTGCTAACACAGAAAGAGCAGATAAACAGTAACCATATAAGAAGAACGAAGGTGGAAAGAGGCAGGCGCGTGAGAAAAATGGAAACCGGGCTTGACGAAAGAAAATATAAGATACTTGAGATAATAATAAAGAATTACCTGGAGACAGGGGAGCCGGTTGGCAGCAGGACCATCTCAAAGGCGGAGGGATTGAATGTATCCCCGGCCACCATCAGGAATGAGATGAGCGATCTGGAGGAGATGGGGTTTATTATCCAGCCCCATACATCTTCAGGAAGGATCCCCTCCGACAAGGGATACCGCGTATATGTGGACATGATGCTGGAGGACCGGTCTAAGGAGATCGAGGAACTGAAGGAGACCCTGGTAAAGAAGAGCGACCGGCTGGACGAGATGCTGAAGGAGGCGGCGAAGAACCTGGCTTCCACAACAGATTACGCCGCAATGGTGTCATCCCCCCGAAAGGTGGGTGACAAGCTGAAATTCATCCAGCTGTCCAGGATAGACAGGACACACATCCTGGCGGTCATAGTGAGCGGCAGCAACGTGATAAAGCACTCCATGCTGGAAACGGAGGAAGAACTCACAAACGACACCGTGCTGAAGTTGAACATACTGCTGAACACTTATTTGTCAGGGCTTACCACGGACGAGATCTCACTTACCATGATACAGAACCTGAAGAAGTCCGCAGGCATTCATTCAAAGGTGGTGGAAAGCGTCATCGATGCGGTGGCGGGAGCAGTTGTAAAGACGGATGAGGAACTGAAGATATACACCTCAGGGACCAAGAATATCTTCAAGTATCCGGAGCTCACGGTGGACGGCAAGGCAGGCGAGATCATCGGGAAGTTCGAGGATCAGGATGAGCTCACACAGATCGCGGAGGATTCGCTGAAGGAAGCGCTGGAGACAGGTGAGACGGGCATACAGGTTTATATAGGATCGGAAACCCCGGCCATGGGGATGGAAGATTGCAGCGTCATCACAGCAACTTATGATATCGGAGACGGCATGAAGGGCACCCTGGGGGTCATCGGCCCCAGGCGAATGGACTACAGAAAGGCCATCGGAGCCGTGAAGACCATGATGAGCCAGCTGCAGAACCTGAGAGAAAACAGTATCGAACAGAAGACGGAGGAAAGTTAGGGACGAAGGCCCGCATCCAGAAAAACCGGAGGAAATAAGGAATATCCGGAGAGGACAGATAAAACCGGAGAGAATACAGAACATTCGGAAGAAATAAGAATCGTCCTGAGAGAATACAGAACATTCGAAAGTAATACAAGAAACCTGGAGGAAATACATAAATGGCGGATAAGAAAAATAAATCGGAAAAAATAGTGATACATGACGGTGATGAGGAAGAGATAAAGAAAGAAAACTCCACCGGCGCCGCAGAAAAGAAGGAAGAGAACAAGGGCAAGGCTCCCGGGAAGGAAGAGGGAGCAAAGGCTTCCGGCGAAGAACAGGCCGATGCCGGGAATTCTTCGGAAGATAACGGCAAGGGGAGTACCGGAGAGAGGAATGCTGCCGGAAAGGCTGAGACCAAAGACGAAGCCTCAGATGAAAATAAGGACGCTGTCAAGGATAAGGATAATGAAGGCGCGGAAACTGCAGGGGCAGAGTCGTCAGACGAGGAGGAAGCCCCCGGAGACAGCAAAGCCGGAAAGATCATCGCAGAACTAAAGGACAGATGTCAGAGACAGCTTGCGGAGTTTGAGAATTTCAGGAACCGCAGCGAACGGGAAAAGAGCGGCATGTACGAAGCCGGATCCAGATCGGTCATTGAAAAGATCCTGCCGGTGGTGGACAATTTTGAAAGGGCGCTGGAATCCCCGCCTGAAGATGAAGCCTCAAAGGCATTCACCGAGGGAGTCCAGATGATATACAAGCAGCTGATGCAGGAACTTGAAAAGATCGGCGTCGAGAAGATAGACGCTGTGGGCAAGCCCTTTGATCCAAATCTTCACAACGCAGTGATGCAGGTCCAGAGCGATGAGTATGAGTCCGGGACAGTGGTGCAGGAACTGCAGAAGGGATACACCCATCACGGCACGGTTGTAAGGCACAGCATGGTGGGAGTCGCAGAGTAGCGGCGCTTGCAGAAGGGCCGAGACAGAAGAACATGCCCGGGCATCACGGCAACAGAGTTTAAAGAGAGCAGGGAGACACGGGCTGACAGACACAGGCTCCTGCCGGACAGGCGGGACATAAACGAAAGACCCTGCCGGACAGGCGGGTGAACAGATGCAATACCCTGCCGACAGGCGGGACACAAACGCAAGACCCTGCCGACAGGCGGGACATAAACGAAAGGCCCTGCCGGACAGGCGGGTGAACAGATGCAATACCCTACCGACAGGCAGGTGAAAATATAACAGAAACTGTATAACAGGAAATGACCCACAGGCTTAAAAGCCGGGTTCACAATAAAGGAAGGAGAAAGATATGGGAAAGATAATAGGAATAGATCTGGGTACCACCAACAGCTGCGTGGCGGTCATGGAGGGCGGAAAGCCCACTGTCATCGCAAATGCAGAGGGTTCCAGGACCACCCCTTCAGTGGTGGCATTTACAAAGACGGGCGAGAGGCTTGTGGGTGAGCCCGCAAAGAGGCAGGCAGTCACAAATGCTGACAAGACCATCTCTTCCATAAAGAGAGACATGGGAACTGACAAAAAGCGTTCCATCGACGGAAAGGATTACACACCCCAGCAGATCTCCGCAATGATCCTTCAGAAACTGAAGGCAGATGCAGAGGCATATCTGGGAGAGAAGGTGACAGAGGCAGTTATTACCGTTCCTGCATACTTCAACGATGCACAGAGGCAGGCCACAAAGGACGCCGGAAAGATCGCAGGACTGGATGTCAAGCGTATCATCAACGAGCCCACAGCCGCTTCTCTCGCATACGGACTTGACAATGAGAAAGAGCAGAAGATAATGGTCTACGACCTGGGCGGCGGTACCTTCGACGTATCTGTCATCGACATCGGCGACGGAGTTATCGAGGTTCTTTCCACCAACGGTGACACCCACCTGGGCGGCGATGATTTCGACAACCGCATCATCCAGTGGCTCCTCACCGAGTTCAAGAACAGAGAGGGCGTGGATCTGTCCAATGACAAGATGGCCATGCAGAGACTGAAGGAAGCTGCAGAAAAGGCAAAGAAGGAACTGTCTGCGGGTACCACCACAAACATCAACCTGCCTTTCATTACAGCTACAAATGAAGGCCCCAAGCATCTGGACATCGACCTCACCAGGGCGAAGTTCGAAGAGCTGATATCAGACCTCATTGAAAAGACAGCTATTCCCGTGCAGAACGCCATGAAAGATGCGGGACTGACAAATAACGACATCGGAGCGGTGCTTTTGGTCGGTGGTTCCACACGTGTTCCCTGCGTAGTGGAGAAGGTGAAACAGCTCACCGGAAAGGAACCCAACAAGTCCCTGAACCCTGATGAGTGCGTGGCTCTCGGAGCTTCCATCCAGGGTGGAAAGCTGGCCGGAGATGCAGGCGCAGGCGAAGTCCTTCTGCTGGACGTGACACCCCTTACGCTTTCTATCGAGACCATGGGCGGTGTTGCCACACACCTCATCGAGAGGAACACCACCATACCTACCAAGAAGAGCCAGGTGTTCTCTACTGCCGCAGATAATCAGACTGCAGTGGACATCAATGTTCTTCAGGGTGAGAGACAGTTCGCAAGGGATAACAAGTCCCTGGGACAGTTCAGACTGGACGGCATCCCTCCGGCACCCAGAGGGGTACCGCAGATCGAAGTTACCTTCGATATCGATGCCAACGGTATAGTGAACGTATCCGCCAAGGATATGGGCACCGGCAAGGAGCAGCACATAACCATCACTGCTTCTTCCAATATGTCTGACGCCGATATTGACAAGGCTGTGAAAGAAGCAGCTCAGTATGAGGCAGAGGACAGAAAGAGGAAGGAAGCGATAGACGCCAGGAATGAGGCAGAGTCCTTTGCCTTCCAGACAGAGAAGGCCCTGAACGATGTGGGTGACAAGATCGATGCCTCACAGAAGGCAACGGTGGAGGATGATATAAAGAGGATCAAGGATCTGCTGGAGCAGACCAAGGATACCGAGCCTACGGAGAGTCAGGTGGATGAGCTTAAATCCGCAAAAGAGAAACTTGAGACAGACGCCCAGGCAGTATTCTCCAAGATGTATGAGAGCATGAACCAGCAGGGCGCAGGTCCTCAGCCCGGCCCTGATATGGGACCTGACATGAATGCAGGCGCCGGCCCCCAGGACAGCGGCAACAATGGCAATAACGGCAACAACGGCGGGGACGACGGATCAGGCGGAGACGATGTAGTGGACGGAGACTACAGGGAAGTCTGAGCAGAAGGGATCTAAAATTCGGATGTCTGGGCACATCATGTGCCCAGACATTTGATGGACTATAAGGGAAAGATTTTAAATGAGCGAACAGAAGAGAGATTATTATGAAGTGCTGGGCGTCGACAAGAGCGCCGATGCAGACACCATAAAAAAAGCATACAGAGGGCTTGCGAAAAAATACCACCCCGATATGAATCCCGGGGATAAGGAAGCAGAGCGCAAATTCAAAGAAGCCTCTGAAGCTTACGCAGTTCTGTCGGATCCGGACAAGAAGAGACAGTATGACCAGTTTGGACATGCGGCCTTTGAAGGCGGAGCCGGCGGTGCAGGTGGTTTTGATTTTAATACTGCGGATTTTGGCGATATATTCGGCGATCTTTTCGGGGATCTTTTCGGAGGCGGCGCCAGGAGAGGTTTTGGCGGCGGCGCCAGGAATGGCCCCATGAAGGGCGCTAATCTGCGCACCTCTGTCAGGATATCATTTCTCGAAGCAGTCTTTGGCTGCAAGAAAGAGATAACATTGAATCTGAAGGACGAGTGTGTGAAATGTCATGGAACCGGAGCAAAACCCGGCACTCAGCCCCAGATGTGCCCCAAGTGCGGCGGCAAGGGACAGGTGGTGTATACCCAGCAGAGCTTCTTCGGCACGGTCAGGAATGTGCAGACCTGTCCGGACTGCAACGGCACCGGAAAAGTGGTGAAGGATAAATGCCCTGATTGTAAGGGCGCAGGCTATATCACTTCCAGAAAGACCATAGAGGTAACCATTCCCGCCGGTATCGACAACGGACAGAGCGTGCGTCTGCGTGAAAAGGGAGAACCCGGCACAAACGGAGGTCCCAGAGGGGATCTTCTGGTGGAAGTTGTGGTCAGCAGACATCCCATATTCCAGAGACAGGATTTCGATATCTATTCCACCATCCCCATCTCATTTGCCATGGCGGCCCTCGGCGGCGATGTGCTGGTAGACACAGTGGACGGCAGAGTGATATACAATGTAAAGGCCGGCACACAGACAGACACCCGTGTCAGACTCAAAGGCAAGGGAGTGCCGCTCCTCAGGGATCCCAATGAGAGGGGCGATCACTATGTGACCCTGGTGGTACAGACTCCGGACAAACTCTCAAGAGAGGCAAAAGATCTGCTGAAACAGTTCGACATGAAGACCGGAGACAGCCTGGGAGAGGCAGCAAGGGTCACGGGCACTGACGACGGTGACAAAAAAGGCAGAAAGAAACGCTGGAAATGAAATGGTTTAAGATCAGAATAGGCACAACAAGGGATAATGAAGACGCAGTATCCTCCGCAATGTACCGCGGGGGATTCGGCGGAGCCGTTATAGAAGACCACGCAGGTCTCACCGAAAACGAAAAGAAGCGCATGTTCGTCGATATCCTGCCGGAACAGCAGGAAGACGATGGGCAGGCGTTTCTTGATTTTTATGCCCAGGTCAGGGATGACGGTCTCATGGACCCCGCCGGCACGGTATATGACGATATGGCAGGCACCAGCAGCGCCGTGAATATTGACCGGGACAGGAAACCGGTGCTCTACACAGAGGAGAAACTGGTGAGCAGGGTCCGGGAGATATTGGAGGATGCCCCCGGACTCTCAGGATACACTCTGGAAACCGAGACCATTGAGGACGAGAACTGGGCTGAGTCCTGGAAGGAACATTTTCATTCATTTACTGTGGGCAGGATCACCATTTGCCCGCCCTGGGAAGCGGAGGAAAATGAGAGCCCGGATGAGGACGGAGTCCTGCCTTCGGGGGAAACAGCGGCCCCGGGCGGAGCATCGCGAAGTGGAGAAACAGCGGTCCCGGGCGGAGCATCGCGAAGTGGAGAAAATGCCGGTGAGACCGGAGATATCAGAAAATGTGCAGGCGGGGAAGCGGATGGCTCATGTATCCGGGTGATAATCGATCCCGGTGACGCATTCGGAACCGGGACTCACGAGACCACCATGCTGTGTCTTGAGGCCCTGCAGGAGAGATTCTCCGGAGAAACCGGGACAAGCGGAGAAAACGGAGCATTTTCCGGATCCGGGGCAATTGAAGGAAACGGGTCATCCGGAGAATCCGGAGCATCAGATCTGTCCGGGGATAACGCGACACCAAAGTCTTCCGATTTGTCCGGTGTATCCGGGATCAGGATACTGGATGCGGGCACCGGCTCTGGGATCCTGGCCATCTCAGCTCTGATGCTGGGAGCCCGGTACGCCGCGGGAACCGATGTGGATCCTTGCGCAGTAAGGGCAGCAGGAGAGAATGCAGCTTTAAACGGGATAAATGAGGAACGTTTTTATTTACGCAAGGGTGACCTTACAAAGGACCGCAAACTGGTGGCAGAGCTCACAAAAGACGGGAAGTTTGACGTGATCACGGTGAATATCATAGCTGAGATCATAGAACCCATGGTACCGGTGCTTTCGGGGATGTTCAGGGAGGGCGGAACCCTTATTGCTTCGGG
>JAILIO010000125.1 GCA_024695225.1 Lachnospiraceae bacterium | reverse complement strand
CACCATGAAATAATAGTCCAGAAGCTCAGTAAGGGAAATTAGGTCTTCATTGTAATCAACCCTCACCGTTTCAGCGTGCCCGCTGCCCTCGCAGACTTCACTGTAGGATGGCGCCTGATCGGGGCCGTTTGCATACCCCACTTCCGTGTAAATAACCCCGTCAAACTGGTCAAAGAACTTCTGCACTCCCCAGAAGCACCCGCCCGCAAGATATATTGTTTTTGCTGCCATAGGATCTGTCTCCTTTTCGCCTGTCCCCGCATCCGACTGTACATCCGTATCCGCCTTGCTGTCTTTCAAACCGTTTGATGTCTGCACGGATGTACAACCACACAGCAACAGACTGAATATGATAATATACAGTATTTTCTTAAGCATTGATGCTCAGGTCCTCTTTTCGCCCTGTTCTACGATTAGCTGCTATATTGTTTATACATTCAGGATTTCTTTGATTGGACTGATTTCCCCCTTCTTAAACAGCTTGTTGACATTCTTCCCCATATATCTGTCACGTATCACTGTTCCTGCTATCTCGCCTTCAAAGGAGACTCGTCCCGAACGATCCTTTTGTGTCATCCATAGTTTAGTCCTCTAACAACACTTCCTTCCACTCTGCTTCCTTGAAGCCCACAAGTACTGCGCTGTCCGTGATGAGAAGCGGCCTCTTTACCATCATCCCGTCAGATGAAAGGAGGGAGAGGATCTCGTCCTCTGTCATATCCGGCAGCTTGTCCTTCACGCCCATGCTGCGGTAGAGCTGTCCGCTGGTGTTGAAGAACTTATTTACGGGCTTCCCGCTCTTTTTGATCCAGCCCTTCAGTTCCTCTGCCGTGGGATTCTCTTCCTTTATGGGCCTCGTGCTGTAGCTTATGCCGTTGTCGTCCAGCCATTTCTGTGCTTTCTTGCAGGTGGTGCATCTGTCATAGCAAATGAATGTGTTCATTTTTCCTCCATTTCCGGAAATACTTCTCCGTTCACTACATAACTGTACAAACCGGCCATTGTTTCTGCAAACCCTGTTACCACCGGGGTCATAATCTCAGGACAGATCAAAACTGTCCAAACCGTTTACTCCTTCTGCAAACCCTGTTACCACAAGGGATATCGCCTCATGACTAATAAAGACTGTTCGCAATGCCAAACCTCACATCCTGTCAATTAATCATTTACAATAGTAACATAAAACCGGTGGATATGCAGATTTTGCATCTCCACCGGTTTACATGGATCTCAAGCCTGAACAAATGAAGTCTCACGCAACAAACCCGATGTCTCTTCTCTTGGTCTTGTTGCAGATGGATCTGAAGTCCATGTCGAAGTCCTCTGCGATGAGCAGTTCAACCTGACTCTTGGGGACCTCTTTTCCGCTGTATTTGCTCATGATGCGCTCTGCCTGATGGAGCATGGCCTGTTCAATAAGGTTTCTCACAAACCGGCCGTTTCCGAACTCCTTTTCATTGCAGACCTTTTTGAATATCTCAAGGCACCTCTTCCGGGCTTCCGCGTTCACCTTAAGGCCCTTATTTTTCAGCATCAGTTCCATGATGTCCATGAGCTCCCCGGCTCCGTAGTCGGGGAAATCCAGATAGAAGGCGATCCTGCTTTTCAGGCCCTCATTTCTCTCGAGGAATGCCTCCATTTTCTCGGGGTAGCCGGCGAACACCACGATCACGCTGTCTCTTTTATTTTCCATCTCCTGGACGATGGCGTTTATGGCCTCATCCCCGTAGGAGTTGCTGCGGTCGTCCACAAGGGAATAGGCTTCATCGATGAAAAGGATCCCTCCGGTGGCTTCCATGAATTTCTTTTTCACGGCGGGAGCGGTCCAGCCCACATATTTGCCCACCAGGTCAGATCTGCCGCACTCCACGAAAATGCCGGTTTTCAGTATCCCTTCATCCGCAAGGATCTCGGCCAGGAGCCGCGCCACCGTGGTCTTGGCACTGCCGGGATTGCCGGTAAATATCATGTGCCTGGATGCGTTGC
Source organism: Lachnospiraceae bacterium (assembly GCA_024695225.1). Lineage (GTDB taxonomy): Bacteria > Bacillota > Clostridia > Lachnospirales > Lachnospiraceae > JAEELB01. The sequence continues at coordinate 1,643 of JAILIO010000125.1, read as the reverse complement.
CGGTATCCAGACCGTAGTGGGCGCGAAGCTTCTGCATCTTGTAGGAGTAGATCATCCTGTCCGCGAGGGTCTTTATTTTCTCAAGTCCCACCAGGCTTTTCAGAGTCTCATATGCATCGTGCTTTTGTATTTCCTTTGAGACAGTGGTCACGGAGCATCCCTTGTAGGCGCTGTAGGCCCTTTTCTTAAGGACCTCGCGCTCCCATTTGCTGTATGCCTTGAGCACGTCTCCGGCCTTGAAGATCTTCTTGTCGGGGAGATATTCTACGATAGACTCGTCCAGGTATTTTGCCTTTTCCGAATTCGCTGCAAGACACTTGAGGTAATTCACGGCATTGGCCCTGTCCCCCGTACCCTCGTTGATCTCCACCAGGTCCACCACCTCAGTCACATTGGAAAGGAGACCTCTCGAGAAGGTGGACTCTTCGGATATTTCCAGGAAAATGAAGAGCGTATTTTTGTTGTACCTTTTTACGAGCTGGGTAATATAGCGGATCACTGCGCCAAAGCTGTTCTTCTGCTCTGAATCCTCCGTCTCTCCCCTCATTTCGATAACGACTGCAGAGCCGTTCGCATTCATGCAGGCATGCTCCAGTTCCTCCTCGTCGTAACACCCGGACTCTATATCGGTAATGTAGGTGATCCGGGAGCCGGGGATCCTGTTGTTCGCCTTGAGCATTCTGACAAGGAGTTCCACCATGGGCTCGGCAAGGCTTACGTCTTCTGCGCGGATCTTGTAGTGTACGGGGAAGCCCTGGTACGTTCTGGAGTTCGCGGGGTCATATATCCTGTCGAGTTCCTCGATGAGTGAGCGGTCTCCCATGATACCCTCGGCCAGACTGAGGGCCGCCTTTTTGGTGAGTTTCTTTTCCTCGGGGACTTTCTCATTTACCTTGAAGAAACAGTTCTCGAAATAATCAAGGCTGAGTTCGCGGACGATGTAGAAAGAAAAACGCGTGAAGGGTTCACTGCTTTCCGTATTATCCAGCATCGCAGTGAAGTTTTTGGGTGTGGTCTCGGAAACCTTTTCGATCCGGGGATCCCCCGCCCCAAAGATGCGCTTTACCAATGAAAGAACCTTCTTTCCCACGCTCTGTACCGTGTGTTTTTCAGGTGAGAGGATAATGCCAACCTCCGCAAAGCCTTCTTCTATGTTGTACATGAAGGCGTAGAGAGATTTGTCGCCGGACCTGGATCTCAGGGCTGCGTTGAACTTCGTGATCCGCATTTCCTGACGATCTGTATCATCGTCCTTAATCTCTGAAGAGTTTTCGGGTTCTGTATATTTGATCCTCATATTGTAGTACAGCATGGTTTCCCTCCCCGTGTTGTCATGTGTTCCCTGAAAAATCAGGGCTTTTACGGTTACAAGTTCCTTCTTCTGTGAAAATCATGGTTCTTAGGGTTTCAAATTCCTTCTTCTGTGAAAATCATGATTCTTACGGTTACAAGTTCCTTCTTCTGTGAAAATCACGGTTCTTACGGTTTCAAATTCATTCTTCTGTGAAGATTACCCACGTCGAGTCATATTTATATTAACCCGAGTCCCGACTTCCAAAACGACAGATCTGTCTAATCCTGTGAGTTATTGTGGCGGGGCCGGCCAGGGCAGATTACTGTGGTTAGAGTGTTTCTGTACTGAG
>JAILIO010000124.1 GCA_024695225.1 Lachnospiraceae bacterium | reverse complement strand
CCCGGCTTCTGCTTTTTCGTTATCATGTTTTGTTGTAACTGTTCCGACCCCGGATCACTCCGCAGCCTCTGCAGCCTCTGTTGACCCGCTCTCTCCTGTCTCCACAAGACCTTCAACCGTCTCATCTTCGGAAATGACGGTCTCTTCCACCACTTCCTCCGCGGTCTCCGTCTCCTCTTCGGCATTGATCCCGCACATGATCTCTATCATTTCCTCCGCGGTCATGGAGGTTGAAAGGTCGTATATACCCGGGATCTCGTCGCCGTGATTTCCTGACAGCTGCTCCTGCAGAACAAACAGTTTGCTGTCATTTATCAGTCCCTTCTCCTCCAGCATCCTGCCGATATCCACCGCGGACTGGTCTTCCCTTATCTCCACGGATATGGTGCGGCCTTCACCGGCGGACCTGGGAGGCTCTGTGAATATGCGATACCCGTATCCGTAAGCAGTGAGAGTGCCCCTGTATACTAAGACCCCTACGATCACCAGGACCGCTATCTTCAGGGCCATCTCTACTACTGCGCCTATTATCTCTGAGGCTTTCATGAAGAAGAATCCCCTCCGTCACCGTCATCAGAGAGAAAGTTCTCTATTCCCATGGCGTTCACCACACGGGTGGACACCTTCTGCACCATACGGACCAGCGCCATCTCTGACCTCATAAAACAATCCACTGCTTCCTTATCCAGAAAATCGTCGTACTTCTCCCGAAAAGCGTCCGTCCTGTCCATTATCTCAGATTCCGGGGCGTTGGCAAGTTCCCGGGCTTCCTTTGCAAACACCTTCATTCTTTCATACAGGGCAGGGAAATTATTTTTGAGTCTCCTGCTGTAAAACAGATAAGTGTTGTAAGTCTCGGTTTTTTTGATTATATCCAGGATCTGTTCCGTAACCCTGTTCACATCCTCTTCTGTCGCCGGTTGTTCCATCCTCTTCCTCCTGTCCTGCATCAGGTTTTATGCCTGTCATCATGATCCGGTTTCATACATCCATTATCATGGGCAGAATCATAGGTTTTCTCTCTGTCTGCTGCCATACATAACTAGCTATCGCATCCCTTATTATGGTTTTCATTCGGTTCCAGTCGGTCTGTCCCTTGGCAAGACAGCCGTTCACCGCATCCCTTGCCACAGCCCTTGCGCCCTCCAGCATCACATCTGCTTCCTTCTCGTACACAAAGCCGCGGCTGACTATCTCGGGGCCGGATATCAGTTCATTGGTGTACTGATCCAAAACCAGGCTGCAGACTATGATCCCGTCATCCGCCAGTTTCTGCCGGTCTCTCAGCACCACATTTCCCACATCTCCAACTCCCTTTCCATCCACCAGGATGGCGCCGGTGTCAACCTTACCCCGCACAATGGCGCTCTTGCGGTCCAGTTCCAGCACATCCCCCGATTCGAGAATGAAGATATGATCGTCTCTGTATCCCAGTTCCTTTGCGATCCTGGCCTGGGCCATGAGATGCTTGTATTCCCCGTGTACCGGAATGGCATATCTGGGCCTGACCAGGGTGTAAATAAGTTTTATCTCCTCCTGGCAGGCGTGTCCGGATACATGGACGTCCTGGAAGATCACTTCCGCCCCCTTTTTCAGCAGGGAATTGATCACATTGGTCACAGCCTTTTCATTTCCGGGTATGGGATGGCTGGAAAAAATAATGGTGTCGTTTGGAGTGATGGAAATCTTCCTGTGCATATTTTCGGCCATTCTCGACAGAGCGGCCATGGACTCCCCCTGCGAACCGGTGGTAATGATGACCGTCTGTTCCGGTCTCAGGTTCTTCAGCATATCCTCCTCGATGATGGTGTTGGGAGGTATGGTGATACAGTCCAGTTTCTGGGCGGTCTCCATGATGTTCACCATGCTGCGCCCTTCTATAACCACTTTTCTGCCAAACCTGTGAGCGGTATTTATTATCTGCTGCACCCGGTCCACATTTGACGCAAAGGTGGCGACGATTATCCTGGAAGACTTGTGCTCCTCAAAAAGAGAGAAGATGGTCTTGCCCACAGTCTTCTCAGAAGCTGTGAACCCGGGTCTCTCAGCGTTTGTGGAATCGCAGAGAAGCGCCAGAACGCCCTTATTTCCAATGGCTGCAAAACGCTGCAGATCGATGGCGTCGCCGTACACCGGGGTGTAATCCACCTTGAAATCCCCGGTGTGGACCACTATCCCGGCAGGGGAATAGATGGCCAGGGCTGCCGCGTCCACAATGCTGTGATTGGTCTTTATGAACTCAACCCTAAAAGCGCCCAGAGTGATGCTCTGGCCGAACTTTATGACTTTTCTGCGGGTATTGTCCAGCATCTCGCGTTCTTCCAGCTTGTGCTCTATTATACCCATTGTGAGCCTTGTGGCGTAGATAGGCACGTTCACTTGCTTGAGGATATAGGGCAGAGCCCCGATGTGATCCTCGTGACCGTGAGTTATGACAAATCCCTTCACCCGATCGATATTGTCGATCAGATATGTGACATCGGGTATGACCAGGTCCACTCCAAGCATATCGTCTGCCGGAAATGAAAGCCCGCAGTCCACCACGATAATGGTGTTCTCGTATTCAAAGGCCGTTATGTTGAGACCTATCTGTTCGAGTCCGCCAAGGGGGATTATCCGCAATTTTGATGAACCTGTTCCCTTATTCTGTTGTTTTTCCAAAACCAAGTAACTCCGTTCCTTCAAGCCTCAGGGGTATCAGTCCTCTTCATCCTCATCCATAGCTTCTTCAGCTATGCCAATGAGCATGTCTCCCACTGCATCGGCTTCTTCATCAGTTGCGTCCCGGTAAAGATACCAGTCTCCCTCTCCCTCTGTTTCGAGCCTGACGAGGACAAAGACCTCCCTGTCTTCATCATCGGCAGTCCCGGGGTCCGCCGCCAAAATATATTCCTGCCCCGCCACTGTGGCCCGGGCCAGGATATCGAGATCAGTCTCCTCCACATGTTCTTCTGATCCGGATCTTTTATTTTCAACTTCTCCCATTCAGATCATGCCTCCATATGCCGGATGACAGGCCGGCAATGATCACAACATAAACCGGCCCCGGACTTCCGTCAAAGGGAACCTTCGTGATCGGAGAGCCAGTCTTCAAGGATGACAGCTGCTGCTGCGCTGTCAATATAATCGTCTCTCCTGTCTGCTCTTACGCCCGCTTCTTTCATGCGTTCATCTGCCTCCACGGTGGTAAGGGTCTCGTCCCTCATCTCCACCGGGAGTCCTGTATGTCTCGCCACATTTTCCGCAAATTCGCGGCTTTTCTGCGCACGCTCCCCTTCTGTCCTGTCCATGTTCAGGGGGAGTCCCACCACTATGCGTTGGATGGACTTTTGGGAGGCTATCTCCTGTACACGCCTGAAAGTCTTGCGAAGCGCATTTTCCCGGTCACGCCTTATGATCTCCAGGGGAAAAGCTACAAGACTGCCTTCATTTACAGCCACGCCTACGGTCTTTGAACCGTAATCCAGCGCCATCACGCGTTCCATGATTCTGTATCAGCTGTCCCAACCGTTTGCGGCGATATAATTCCTCAAAAGCTCTTCCACAAGCTCATCGCGCTCGACCTTCATGATAAGGCTTCTTGCGCCCTTATAGCTGGTGATATATGTAGGATCACCTGACATCACATATCCGACGATCTGATTCACGGGATTGTAACCCTTCTCCGTCAGAGCCTCATAAACGGTCTCAAGTACTGTCTTTACCGTGCGTTCAGGCTCAGGCTTCACTTCAAAAAACTGTGTATTCCCCAATTCTGCTTCTGTCATAATGCGGCTCCTCGATAAACATCAAAATAAGCAAGTATCCATTCCGTTATACTATACAATACCCCTTTAAATTTGGCAATAATACCACATGGGATGACAGGTGCCAAAACATCCTGAATTATGTTATCATTGATCTGTGTTTAACAGTTCAGACATTTGTCACCCTGCATCTCAGGATGGACAGGTTTGGGATGCAGCACACCTTTTAAAGCAGAAAGGCGGATACCATGAGTAAATTAGGCAAAAAAAAGAGCCGCACTGAAGCCCAGCAGAAGCAGATCCAGCAGCAGCTCAAGGCTCTCCAGAAAAAACAGGAGAACAAGAAGAAAAAATGACCCTTTGCGGGTTTTTACAGAATTTCGTCTATCTTTCCGGTTATCATTCCTTCAGGGACAACGCCGGTGTTCTGCCAGACAACCTCACCGCCCTTTATGAGCATGAGGGTGGGTATGGACATGATGCTGAATTTCTGTGAAAGCCCGGGGTTGTCATCCACATTGCACTTACCCACAAAGATCTTCCCGTCATAAGCGTTTGCGATCTTCTCGATCACAGGGGCCAGCATCTTGCAGGGGCCGCACCAGTCCGCATAAAAATCAACGAGAAAAGGCTTCTCAGACTTTATTACTTCCTCATCAAAATTGGCATCTGTTATTATCTTTTCCATTTTGTCTCCTTTCTGCATAGGTCTGTGAAACATATGTATTATTATATCCTGCGCGGTCAAATATGACTTCCGCTGCATAACTCACGCTGTCCGCTGTACATTCCCGGATCATCTCCCGGGATCATCTCTGTTTTGCTGAATCCTTTTACAAGCCGGTCATCCACTCAACCCTTGTCCCGATCATCTCCCGGGACCGTCTTCCTCGATTTTCTACCGGGACCGTTTCCGGTCTGCTCTTTTACAAGCCAGTCATCCACTCAACCCTTGTTCCGATCATCTCCCGGGACCGTTTCCAATCTGCTGAGTCTCCCGTAACTTCCCGTGTTTTCAGCTGTGTTTCTCAGCCAGCCGGGTGATTATGCATTTGTAGATGGGATAACCCAGAAGGCTGAACTTCTCCTCATATTCCGTCTCCACATTTCCCGCCATCATGTCCGGATTGGAATGAAGATTCCTGGTGACACTGACTGCCTGCCACCCTGCGGGTTCCAGTTCTTCAAGGGCAAAATCAAACAGCTTCTCGTTGTCTGTCTTGAATTCCACTCTCCCCCCTGGAGCCAGCACCCGGTCGTACAGTTCCAGAAAGCTTCTGTACATGAGCCGTCTTTTGGCGTGCCTGTCCTTGGGCCAGGGATCGGGAAAATTCACATAGATCCGGTCCACTTCGCCTTCCTCGAATATCTCCGGCAGCTGGGCTGCATTTACCCTGATGAAGAGGATATTGGGCTGCTCCCTGTCGTCCAGTTTCCTGATCCCGCGGTACAAAACGCTGGAATACTGCTCTATCCCGATGAAATTGACCCCCGGACTGATCTCCGCCTTTTGAGTTATGAATCTTCCTTTGCCGCAGCCTATCTCAACACGTATAGGCGCGTCATTGCCGAACCGTTCACTCCATTTCCCCTTAAGGGATACGGGATCCTGTATTACATAGGGACTTTTGGCGATCCAGTCGTCAGCTCCGGGTATATTTCTCAGTCTCATAAATTATAATGTTATATTAGAAAGCGCTCATCCACAAGGGATTTATTATTAATTTTTTATTAAAGTCAGAAGCCTGCGGCATGTACAGGCTGACATCGCCCCGGCCGCAGGTCCCATTGCGTACTATCGGACACTGCTTGAAGTGGTCAACTCACATAACCCCGGCCGCTGACCCAAAAACCTGCATACTGTGGTGATGACCGTGGCTATGTGTTATAATCCCCATTAAAAATTGAAGGGTGACAGATGAAACTTTTACACAGAAAGACCGTCCTTTGCCTGATGTTCATCCTCTGCCTCCTGATGCCTGCCCTGCAGGTATACGCCGTGGAACAGACCACGGATTTTGCAGCGGAAGCGGAGAAGAGAAAAAGCGAGGTCATTGAATCGAATATGACAGAAGACTGGCCCGCAGGTCCTTCCCTGGGGGCTGAAGCTGCTATACTCATGGACGCCGACACCGGCGCCATCCTTTATTCCAAAAACATCCACGAGCACCTGTACCCTGCCAGCACCACAAAGCTTCTGACCGCCCTTCTGGCCAAAAAGCACGGCAATCTCTCCGACATGATCACCTTTTCCTACGACGCGGTCTTCGGCGTGCCTGCCGACGGGTCAAATATGGGCATGGACGTGGGGGAATCCATAACCCTTGAAGAATGTCTCTACGGCATACTCACCGGGTCTGCAAATGAAGCCGCCAGCGCTGCGGCAGAATACACATCAGGTTCCGTGGAAGCCTTTGTTGAGCTGATGAATAAAGAAGCGGCGGAAATGGGATGCGTGGATTCCCATTTCTCCAACGCAAACGGCCTCCACGACGAAAAGCATTACACCAGTGCCTACGATCTGGCAATGATCTCACGGGTCTTTTTTGCCGATGAGATGCTGTCTTCCATATCCAACACTTCCGAATATCATATGAGGGCAACCGCCCACCAGCCGGACGACTTCAATCTGTACAACAAGCACAAGCTGGTGAACGGCGAGGTGAAGTACGACGGCATACTGGGTGGAAAGACAGGCTACACGGCAAATGCAAGACAGACTCTCGTGACCTGCGCCCGCAGGAACGGCATGAAGCTCATCGCAGTGATAATGAAGGAAGAGGATCCCCATCAGTTCAGCGACACAGTGAGCCTCTTTGATTACGGATTTTCAAACTTCCAGCATGTGGATTGCTCCGCCTCCCTGGATGAAAGGGACCGGGCCTCCGATTTCTTCTATTCCGGAAGTGATATCTTCGGCTCCAGCGAGCCGCTGATCACGGTGGAGGAGGGAAGCTGCGTTACCCTTCCCCAGTCCGCATCCATTTCCGAGACCAAAACCACCGTGACCTACCATGACAAGGAGAAAAAAGAAGGGGACACCCTGAGCGCAAATTCTGCGGAACCCCGGGTGATAGCCGTGGTCCACTACACCTGGCACGGGGCAGATGTGGGTGAAGCCAATGTGGTGCTGAACAGGCAGCAGGCGGAGGTCCTGCCCTGGATAATGGAGGATACGGGAGATCCGGGGTCAGATGATGAGACCGGATATGAAAGTGAGATCTATTCCCCGGTTGTGACAACCGCAGCCGAGTCCACGGAAAGCCCCGAAAATGAAGACAACACCATCTTTATAAACATAAAGATAGTGCTGGTCATTGTTATAGTCATATCATCGCTCATCATTTCCGTACTGCTGGCCAGGACCCTTCTGAGAAGCTATCATTTCCACAGAAGATTCTGAGTGAAACCAAAAAACTGCTCCGCCTCCCGCCATATCCGCGAGAAGACAGCTCCTGCTTTTGCGATACCCGTGAAAAGACAGTTCCTGCGACCTCCGGAATTACAGATCCCTTCCCGGGACGCAAATAAAAAACTCAGCTTAGGACCAGTTCCACCGGACAGTGGTCCGATCCCATCACATCTGTGTGGATGGATGCGGACTCTATCCGGGATCTGAGCCTCTCGCTTGCAAGAAAATAATCGATACGCCATCCTGCATTTCTCTCCCTGGCCTTGAACCTGTATGACCACCAGGAGTATTCCACGGTATCCGGGTGCAGATCCCTGTAGGTGTCTATGAAACCGGCTGAAAGCAGGTCTGAAAACTTTCCCCTCTCCTCGTCCGTAAACCCTGCGTTGTGGTGGTTTGAGGAGGGGTTCTTTATATCTATCTCATTGTGGGCCACATTCATATCACCGCATATGACCACAGGTTTTTGGGCGTCTAAGCCCTTCAGGTAACTGCAGAAATCATCCTCCCAAGTCATGCGGTAGTCCAGTCTCTTAAGCCCGTCCTGGGAATTCGGGACGTACACGCAGACAAAATAAAGATCATCAAACTCCAGGGTTATAACCCTGCCCTCATGGTCGTGGACTTCCTTTCCGATCCCCAATGTGACATTTAAAGGCTCCTGCCTGGTAAAGACCGCCGTTCCGGAGTAACCTTTTTTTTCGGCGTAATTCCAGTATGAGGTGTACCCTTCAAAAGCCATATCTGTCTGGCCTTCCTGCAGTTTTGTCTCCTGCAGAGCCAGTATATCCGGGGCAAGAGAGGCTATATTCTCCCTGAAACCCTTTTTATCTATGGCTCTCAGCCCATTTACATTCCAGGATATCATTTTCATGGATCGGATCCTTTCAGTCACCGGACATGGCCGGTTTTTTATGAGCGTAACAGACTATTATGGTCTGTACCCCTTTACTAATACAGCATTTTTGATTATAACTAATACGTATGTGTCTGTAAAATCATCTGCATACACTCCGGTGATGTGACAACCATATCGCAGGATTTCAAACCTTATGTTCTGACTTCAGGGAACCCGTAAATATATGATCTGCCGCAGACTCGAATCTTTGCGGCCAATCGGAGGGATATATGGCACTTTACGATCAGTATAAAAGACTGAAAGCAAACCCGAAATCACAGACTGCGGGAACAGTACTGTCCGTGGCGGAAACTGAGTCCTCAACTCTTCAGACCACCCTCAGGAAGATAGAAGAGACCATAAACCTTATCTCCGCTCATTTCCCCGAAGCTGAGATCCCTCCCATGCCGGAGATAACCGATGCAGAGCCTCTGAGCGGATTCTATCTCACATTAAAAGCAGTCCTGAATTCATATCCGGAAGCTGTGAACGACCCCGGGTTTTCCGCTGTTATCCTGGACCGCATCAGGGACGACATCGCCACCATAAATAAAGGCAAGACTGACGCCGCATCTTACCTGAAAGTCCTGACAGATCTGGATGCAAAACTCCGTTCTGACAAGCAGAAGGCGGAAGAAGAGAAAGAAAGCCAGGCTCATGCCGCCGGAAACGGCACACTTACAAACTCACTGCAGGAGATCATGGAATATTCAGGGGCTTCCCAGGAAGACATCGTTACCTTTACACAAATCGTAAACACCTTCAGGACCTTGAAAGATCCTGACACCACCGATGCCAGGACTCTCCGGAAAGCCATGTCAGACAAGTTCCTTTCCCTTTACAAGGCAGTCTTCATAAACAGCATGGCCGACACGAATATCCCGGATTCCGTAAAACTCTTCCTGGATTTCGGATACCTGGACACCGGCCTCACCGGGGAAGAGAACTCCTTCCGGCTGCTCTCGATGATAAAAAATCCCCTTTCGGATCCCGACAGGCGCATATACACCTTCCGCGAATGGCTGATCATGATCTACCGCGGATACAGGATGCCCAGCCGCAGCGCCTTTGATCTGGATTACGAGGAATTTCTCAGGGAAAAGAAAAAGAACCATGAGATCACCGATGATCAGATGAAGCAAAAGTTCCGGGATATGGATGCCCGGGTGAATTACGAGCTGGACAATCTCTTTGCCGCCGTGATGCCCATAGTCTACGGCCAGGTGACAAGTTATTCCGGATTTCTCAAGGAGATGGATATCGTTGGAGATCCCCAGAAAGCCCTTCTCACACCGGATATGCTCTCTGACGGTCTCGACCGCATACGAAAAGTAGACTTCGGAGCCTTCCGTAGGGAGTCTTTATTTGCGGACCCGGACAACGGAATAAAGAATATGGAGATACATAAAGAGATCAGGCCCGACCTGATCCTGATGCCCACCTTCGGAAACCGTCTGGTCATGTGGCAGGAGATCGAAGGCCGCAAATACACCACTCCCGGCAGGTTCTTCCTCCCCATCATGTTCACCGGGGACTTTGAGGGAAGCCTTGCGGAGCTGGTGGGCGAATTCCGCTGGGAACTTTGCCGCAGGATTCAGGGCGCCCACTGGAACGACATCACATCACCCTGTGTCACAAGCGAATATTACGATTACATCGCCACCTATAAGAGAAACAGCGAACTTTCACAGCCGGTGAAGGACAAGATAAAACAGGATTATTCAAGGGCCAGGAATCAGATAAAGGTCATGTTCGCCGGGGATTACGAGGACTGGGTCAGGTACGAGGCAAAGGGGCTGCCCCGCCTCAACAAGGTGGCCCGGAGGATCCTCTTCAAATACTGCGCCTTCAACAAGAAAATAAGGGAGTCCTTGGGGACGAACCCTCTCTATGCCGACTGTCTGTCCAAATACAATCTGAAGAACGGCCAGGCAAGGCACCGTCTGGATATCATAATAAGGGAGGCAGAAAATGCAGGCTTCACGGTTCCCCCGGAAGTGAGAGAGGAGATGGATTATCTCTCCATGTGACCGGGACCCTCGGACGCATATACTTCGCTTCACCTGCGGAGCATCTCTTCTAAACCAAAGGAGCGTCCCAACCCACAGAGCATCTTTGCTCAACCAAGGGAGCATCTCAAAATAAAGCAAAATTAAACGGGATCACAGCTTTTGCGGTGATCCCGTATGTTTATTGGACAGTCTGCGGGGGGAGTCTTTATTTCCCCGGCACAGGGATATCTCTGCGAAAGAGCATCAGATCAGTATGCTGCTGCCGCGGACATACTTTGCTTTGATATCCCGGTATTCTCCGAGATAGATGAAACGCTCGAGCCTCTCTTTCAGTGAAAGGTCTGCTATGGGGGTCCTTATTTCCCGCTCGTCCAGCACAAGGGCGTCAAACTCATAGCCCTCATCGAAAGCGCCGCACTTTCCGAAGAAACTGCCGCCTATCCTGGTGGCCAGGCAGAATGCTTCCTCCATGGTGACAGGCTTTGCGTGGATGTCCACATATTTCCAGTACAGCTTGCTGACCTCGATGGTCTGGACCATGGCGTCGAACATGGACTTGCAGTGGCCGGCGCCCACATCGGTGCCAATGCCCACTTTTATCCCCATGCTGATGTATTTCCTCGTGGGGGCCATGCCGGATGAAAGGTTCATATTGGCTGCGGGGCAATGGGCCACGTACACTTTGTTCTTCTTTATCATGAGCATCTCTTCATCGCTGCTCCAGACACAGTGCGCCATGACTGTGGGGCCGTTTGCGCCGAAACAGCCGAACCTGTCGTAGGCCTGACCGTAGGAAGTGCTCCAGGGACAGAGCTTTTTCACCATTTTCACCTCTCCCTGGTTTTCGGAAAGATGGCTTTGCAGGGGAAGGTGGTACTTGCCCTGAATGTTTGCCAGCCCCTTCATCAGATCGTCGGAGCAGGCGGGGATGAACCGGGGAGAAAGAATGGGATAGGTGTTTGAATAATTGCGTTCCTTTGTAAGCTGAAGCCAGCGTTCGGTCTCGGAGAGGCTGACCTCACTGCTCTCCTCGCGGACGGTATCGGGACAGTTCCTGTCCATATTTACCTTGCCAACCATGGACACAAGGCCTGTCTTCTCCATGGCGTCCATCAGGAGCATGGTGGCATCGGTGTGCCTTGTGCCAAAAATAAGCGCCCGCACGGTACCGGAATTTTTCATCGCTTCTGCGAACATCCTGTACGCTGTGCCGGCGTATCTCGAATCGGAATACTTGGCTTCTTCGGGGAATGCAACCTCATCCAGCCAGTCTATCAGTTCTTTATCCATGCCGAGGCCGCGGAATGCAAACTGAGGAGCGTGGAGATGCAGATCGGTAAACCCGGGTATTATCAGACAATCGGTGTGATCCACCACGGGGTATGCCTGATACCTGACCGGTATCTCCTCCCGGGTCTTGTAAACGCCACCGGATATACCGCTGTCACAGACAAGCCATCCGTTCTCATAACAGGCAAGTTCCGTAAGATCCTTGCTGTAAACGATGTCGCCGTGGATAATAAAGGATTCAGTCATTTTCTTTCCTCAACTATGGCCGGATCCAGATTGTCCATCGTGTAAATAACGACAGGATTGGGATTCTCCTGATCCGTAATGGTGTTATTTGATATCGCTTCTGCCGCTTTCAATACAGCTTCCGGCCCCGATTCTACGTCAAAAGCAATACGTCCGTCAAGCACAGCTTTTAATCCCGAATATTGACCGTTAAACGATGCGATCTTCACGCTGCCTTCACTGCCGTATGTTATCCCGGCGCTGTCCAGGGCTGCCATAGCCCCCAGGGCCATGTTGTCATTCATGCACACAAGGATACCGGGGTTCTCTTTTATCTCCGGCGCCAGTTCCTCTGCCGCGGCCCTTCCGCCGTCGATGGTAAAATCTCCGGATGATGCTTTATACCCCATGCCGGCATCTTCCAGCACTTCTTTAAGCCCTTCAAGCCTGCCCTCTCCGGCAGCGCTTCCTTCCACGCCTTTTATGACATAAATGACAGCATCCTCGTCTGCCATCTTCAGGATCTCCTGTCCTGCTGCCCTGCCCTCCGCTGTGTAGTCAGGTCCAAACCATGCAGAATAACCCTCTGCCCCCGCCGCATGACGGTTCACCAGGATCACGGGTATCCCCGCTTTATCGGCTTCGGAAAATATCGACCCCCATTCCTCCGAGGGAAGGGGGTCGATCACAATATAATCATATTTTTCATCTATGAACTGCCTGACGGCTTCGGTCTGATAAGGCTCGTAATTGTCCGCATCGGACACCGTGAGCAGAAAACCCTTATCCCGGGAAAAAGCCTCCTCGGCCAGATCCTGAGACATGGTGCGCCAGTCAGATTCATGCCCGGACTGGGCAAAACCCACGCGGACATATTCCTTTCCGCAGCCTGACATCAAAAAGGCTGCGATGACCGGGATAAGGACACAGATTTTCTTCATACGCCTGTCTGCCCCTCCTCTTTCATCCGGGTCAGGATATTTTCTTTATGGATTCCCTTATGACCGGTTCCGGGGGATAATAAAAGTCCTCCGGAGTGGTTTTGTTTTCGATCATATCCAAAAGTGTCTCAGCAACCCTGCGTCCAAGCTCTTCCTTGGGATGGCTGAAGGTGGTGAGTGGCACCGGAAGATCGCGGTTTATGGGGGCGTCGTCCACGCCCACAAGGGATATGTCGTAGGGGACTCCAAACCCCTTGTCTATCAGCAGTTTTTCAAGGGTCCCGCCCACCTCATCGTTGTAGCACTCGATGGCGGTGCAGCCGTGAAGACGGTCGGAGATCTCCTCCCATCTGTTGTCCAGATTGTTTGAGGAATAGGAGTCATACCAGATGATCCTCCTGGTATCCACCTCCAGTCCGGCTTCCATCATTGCATCCTGATACCCTGCGTATCTCAGATGTCCCTGAATGTCGTCCAGCTTGAACATGGCGCCGATCTTCGTATGACCGGCATCTATCAGGAATTTCGCGGCATCCCTTCCAATGGCCCTGTCGTCAGGTGTTATAAGAGGTATCCTCCCCTTGAGTTCCGGATAAATGGAATCGAAAAAGATAATGGGGATACCCATCTTCTGCAGTTCCCTGTAAAGATCCACATTTCTGCTGGGAAGAGCACCACAGGAAGTCTGTGTTATGAGGCCGTCTATGTCCCCGGTCTTCACCAGAAGTTCCAGGGCCTTTCTCTCCCGGGTGGGAGAATTGTTTGTAAATGACATCTGTATGGCGTATTCATTCTCAGACAGAACGTTCTCTATCCCCCGCATCAGTCTGGAAAAAATATAACCGTCCACATATGTGGAGACCACGGCTATCCTCTTGGTGCGATAGCTGCTGCCGCCGTTTGGCTCCATTCCCTCCGGATTGTTCTTATTTCCCTTATCTGTTCCCATTGTCGCCTCCATCCTGCGATACGATACCTTGGTGATCCGTTCCTGCGCGGTCCTGAATTCACGCTGCCTCTATCTGTTTCTGCACAGTTCTGAACTCACGCTGTTTCCA
>JAILIO010000101.1 GCA_024695225.1 Lachnospiraceae bacterium | reverse complement strand
AAGTTCCTGTGGAACTGGATTTTGTCGCATTGGTAGCAGCCGGCGAATCCGCAGCAGGAGCCTTGGTGGTAGTAGTGGCAGCTGTGTTGGTGGTAGCAGCAGCTGTGTTGGTGGTAGTAGCGGCTGTGGTTGTCGTGGTTGTTGTATTCGATGCCTCCGCGGTATTTTCCGTCTTGTTCTCAGTGGAAGCTGTGCTTGCCGTCTTGTTCTCAGTGGAAGCTGTGCTTGAAGCTGCAGCTGCCGCCTCAGTGTTGGTGTTCTCCGTGGATGCAGCGCTGGATGCCGCCGCAGCATTATCTCCCGTGGTGGTGGTTGTGGTTGTTGTAGTAGTGGAGGAGGAGTCGGACACCTTCACATATGTGGCCATGATGTAACCGCTGGTCCCGTTGTAATCTATCTGATACCAGAGATTCCCATCAGTATCCTTTTCGCTTCCCTTGATGGTAACGCTGGCATCCTTCGAAACCGTTGTCACCGCCTGTGTGGTCTTACTGGCTCCGGATCTCACGTTCACAGTGTTGGCTGTGACAACTCCGCTCTGATCTGCCAGTGCGCACATAGGTATGGAGAGCATGACTGTCAATGCGACAGCAGCTATCTTTGCAGCTCTCTTTGCGGCAGTTCCCTTGTTTTTTCTCATTGTTTTCCTCCGTTTTCACCCCGCATGAATCTCCGCTCACCGTGAGATAGATTCTTACGCTCCGTAGAAACACCCGACATATTTCTTATGGCCTGATGTCTCTTTCTTTCATTGTCTTCGATCCTCTCGTGCAGTTCCCTCTCGCATTTTGCGCAAAATCTGCCGGCCCTTATGGGATCCCCGCAGATCTCACACTTAAGGAATGACTTGGAACCCTCTGCAACCTCAAAACGCCCCTCTTTCAGCATCCTGATAACTTTTTGTCTGGAGACGCCCGCGTTGTTTGAGATATCGGTCATGGTGGCCCCGCGGTGGGTTTCGAGATAATTCCTGACTTTTCCGTAATCATCATAAGCCGTGGCTCCGCAGTCTTCACATTTATACTCTCCGACGCCCTGAAACACCATGACGCCGCCGCATTTTTCACACGACTTCGGAACATCATACTGTTCAAGATGTAAAAGGTCAAGTTTTGAATCATTTATCCCATCTTCCATAACGTCTCCCGGGTAATATCAGCAGCAATATCGTTTCTCATGTATTTGTTGTTGAAACTGATGCATGACGCAGCCTCGTAAGCCTTCTTCCTGGCAGCTTCTATATCGGGTCCCAGGGCTGTGACTCCCAGCACTCGTCCCCCGTTTGTCACGATATTATTTCCCTCTTTTCCGGTGCCCGCATGGAACACCGACACCCCTTCCATTTCAGAGGCTTTATCCAGCCCCGTTATGCTGAAGCCCTTTTCATATGACACCGGATATCCGGAGGACGCCAGCACCACACACACCGCAGCTTCATCGGTGAATTCCAGCTCGATCTCCGAAAGCCTGCTCTCTGCACAGGCCAGGAAAACCTCAAGCAGATCATTTTTCATCCTGGGGATTATGACCTGGGTCTCCGGATCCCCAAATCTGGCGTTGTATTCCAGAACCCTGGGACCGTCTTCGGTGATCATAAGCCCGAAGAATATGACTCCGGAAAAGGGTCTTCCCTCGGAAGCCATGGCGTCCACCGTGGGCTTAAAGATCTTTTCCATGCAATATCTTTCAACATCCGGCGTAAAGAAGGGCACCGGCGAATAATTTCCCATGCCTCCGGTGTTGGGGCCCTTATTTCCCGAATAGGCTTTCTTGTAATCCTGGGAGGAAGACATGACGCGGATGGTCTTGCCGTCCGTAAATGTGAGCACCGATACTTCAGGTCCAGTGAGGAACTCCTCTATGACCACACGGTTCCCGGAATCGCCGAATTTTTTGTCACGCATTATGACTTTTACGGCGTCGGCGGCTTCGTCCTTGCTGCCGCAGATCAGGACTCCCTTTCCCAGAGCCGGACCGTCAGCCTTCACAACCACCGGGATCTTGCAGGAATCCAGGTAGGAAAGTGCTTCGTCGGCGTTGTCAAACACCCTGTAATCCCCTGTGGGAATGTTGTATTTCGTCATAAGTTCCTTGGAGAAAGCCTTGCTCCCCTCAAGAACTGCCGCATTCTTCCTGGGGCCGAATACCTTAAGCCCTCTCGCTTCAAACACGTCCGTGATCCCGCCGATCAGGGGATCGTCCATGCCGATGACTGTGAGCCCGATGTCATTCTTTTCCGCAAAATCCGCAAGACCGTCAAAATCCATGGCTTTTATATCCACGCATTCACAGTCCAGGGCGATGCCCGCGTTCCCGGGGGCGCAGTACAGCGAGTCCAGCCCCTTGCTCTTCAAAAGGCCCTTTACTATAGCGTGCTCACGGCCTCCGCTTCCGACTACCAGTACATTCATTCTATGATCACCTTTCTGCCTTCCGTTCTCACCCTGCCCCGGGCAATGAGCTGCACCGCTTCAGGCAGTATCCTGTGTTCCGCTTCCTGCATAACGCGCTTCTGGAGCACTTCGGGGGTATCCCCCTCCTGTATCTCAACTGCTTTCTGGAGAATGATGGGTCCGGTGTCCGTCCCGCTGTCCACGAAATGCACTGTTGCTCCCGTGACTCTGACTCCTCTTTCCAGGGCAGCCTCGTGGACCCTCAGTCCGTAATAACCCTTTCCGCAGAAGGAGGGTATGAGAGAGGGATGTATATTTATGATACGGTTCTCGTACTCTTCCACAAGGGCTGCGGGGAGCACCACAAGATACCCCGCCAGCACTATGAGTCCGGGGTCCGCTTTCCTTATCTCCCCGGCCAGTTTCTCTTCGAACTCTGCCCTGCTGCCGCATTCAGCGGGGACGACAGACACAGCCTCGATCCCGGCCTTCCTCGCTCTCTCCATGGCGTAAGCCCCGGCAGAACTGGAGATCACCCTTACTATCTCTGCGTCCGTGATCCTTCCGTCCCCTATTGCGTCAATAAGGGCCTGCAGATTCGTGCCGCCTCCGGACACGCAAACAACTATTCTCAGCAAAGTTCTGCGCCTCTCTCTCCGGCCTTTATCTCTCCGACTATAAACGCCTTCTCCCCGGCTTCTTTTGCCGCTTCCACAGCTTTATCCGCATCCTCCGGGGCCAGGGCCATGATCATTCCAAGGCCCATATTGAAAGTGTTGTACATAATGTGATCTTCAATGGAGCCCTTCTCCTGCATAAGTTTGAAAACAGGATGTATATCCCAGCTTCCAAGCCTGACGCAGGCCTTCACCCCGTCGGGCAGCATCCTGGGGATGTTTTCATAAAAACCTCCCCCGGTAATGTGAGAGCATCCTTTTATGACCACTCCCGCTTCCCTTATGCTGCGAAGAGCTTTTACATATATCTTCGTGGGGGTGAGCAGCACCTCGGAAAGGGTGGCTCCCAGATCCCGGTCATAGCGCTCCAGATTCCTGGAGGTCATGTCGAAAACCTTTCTCACAAGGGAAAACCCGTTGCTGTGAACGCCGGATGAGGCCATGCCCACCAGCACATCGCCGGCCTTTATGTCTTTTCCGGTGATCAGGTCCTTCCTGTCTGCAACACCGGCGCAGAATCCCGCCAGATCGTATTCGTCCTCCGGATAGAACCCGGGCATCTCTGCAGTCTCTCCGCCTATGAGGGACGCGCCTGCCATCTTGCAGCCTTCGGCCACTCCCTTAACTATCTCCGCTATCCTCTCGGGAACATTTTTCCCGCAGGCTATATAGTCCAGGAAAAATAAGGGCTCTCCTCCGGCGCAGGCCACATCGTTCACGCACATGGCCACACAGTCGATACCCACCGTGTC
>JAILIO010000044.1 GCA_024695225.1 Lachnospiraceae bacterium | reverse complement strand
GCACTTATTTATCCGAAAATGATGCCCGTCGACGGCCAGTTTCTAATCTGAAACTGACTCCCCGTCCACGGGCTATTTCTTATCTGAAACTGATTCCCGTCCACGGGCTGTTTCTATTCTGAAACTGATTTCCGTCCACGGGACATTTCTAATCTGAAACTGATTTCCCGTCCACGGGACATTTCTTATCTGAAACTGACTTCCCACTGGTGGCTCGAGGCCGTCACATTCCCGAAGGCTCCACTGATAACAGGTGTTCTCGGCGGCATATGTCCTATATCCACGCCCATCACCACAGGCACCCCCATATCTCCGATCATGCCCATGACAGCTTCCTCTGCGTCCAGATTCATTATCGTGTCCATATTGGGGCTCCTGCCTATGAGGAAGCCCTTCGCCGTTTCAAACCACCCGGCCTCTTTCAGGCTCCAAAGCGCCCGCCTCATGTCAAACACATTGAGATCGCAGGCCTCCAGGAACCAGATGACCCCGTCCTTACGGTATCTGTGATTGAATTCTGCCTGGGCGTCAAATGCCGTCCCCGGAAGATTTCTGAGGCAGTCGATGCAGCCTCCCATAAGCCTTCCGGACATTGAAACGCTCTCCCCGTCTCCCAGTTTCCTGCCTTTTTTGTCAAAGATCACATAACTTGAATCCTCGGTCAGGTTGTAAGGTGACAGGGGATGCTCCTCGTCCCTCAGAGACTCCTTCTCATACTTCTCATAGCCTGTCATCCTGAGTTTTTCTCCCCTGAGCAGGAGAACCGCATCTGTCAGGCATCTGTCCCAGGGTTCCATGCCAAAAGCGGGGAAACAAGGGCCGTACACGGATGCCTGATCGCAGAGGGTGGCCAGCAGATAGGTAATGTTCGTATTGTCAGAGTATCCCATGAACCATTTGGGGTCCGACTTGCCAATCTTCTCGAAATCCACATAGGGCAGTATCTCGTCCATCAGTTCACCGCCCCCCACGGAGATCACGGCATCATTTCTCTCGCTGGTAAGGGCTGTTGTGACTTCCCTTGCACAGTCCACCGGATCTGTGGATATTCCGATCCCGTCGTCCTTGAACACATTGGGGCCGATCCTCAGATCATAACCCAGATTCCTGAACCTCTTCCTGGCCTCCTCAAACTGGCTCCTGTAAGGCTCTATGGTAACGCCAAAGGACGGCGCCACCAGGGCGATGGTACAATGATCTCCTATAAATGTGGGATATCTCATTCTCTCTGTTCCTCCTAAGCGGTGTAAACTGTTTCATTCATTGTTGCAGACCTGTTATCCCGGTCCCGGGAACCTCAATTTTCCGCAAAAACTTCGCATGGGATCTATTATCCAGGTTCCCGGGAACCGCCATTTTGCAGCAAAAACTTCTCTTCTCGGGGCATCTGCTCTGCAGAACATCCTCTTTGGCCTCAGGAGTTCTCCTTCTCAGCCACAAGCTCGTCATCCTTCACATCGAAGAGGATGGTGTCACCCTCATTTATATCCCCGGATAATATGAGCTTTGCGGCTCCGGTCTCCACGTGCTTCTGGATGTAGCGCTTAAGGGGTCTTGCCCCGTATGCCGGGTCATAAGCGTTGTCAACTATATAATCCTCCGCCGCATCCGTGAGCTTTACGGACAGCTGGCGGTCTGACAGTCTGCGGTTCAGGTCACTTATCACAAGGTCGATTATGGCAGTGATATTGTCTTTTGACAACGGGGTGAACAGTATTATCTCGTCGAGCCTGTTCAGGAACTCGGGTCTGAAGTTGTTCTTGAGGGCTGCCATCACCGCCTCCTCAGCGTCTTCATTTACATGGCCGTTCTCATCTATCCCGTTCAAAAGGTCCTGGGCCCCGATGTTCGAGGTCATTATGATTATGGTGTTCTTGAAATCCACAGTCCTGCCCTGGGAATCGGTGATACGTCCGTCGTCCAGCGCCTGGAGAAGGATATTGAAGACATCGGGATGGGCCTTCTCCACCTCGTCGAAAAGCACCACGCTGTAAGGCTTCCTTCTGACGGCCTCCGTGAGCTGGCCGCCCTCCTCGTATCCCACATATCCGGGCGGCGATCCAACGAGCCTCGACACCGAATGTTTCTCCATATACTCACTCATATCGAGCCTGACGATATTCTTCTCATCGTCGAAAAGCGCCTGGGCAAGCGACTTTGCAAGCTCTGTCTTCCCGACGCCCGTAGGTCCCAGGAACATGAAGGAACCGATGGGTTTTGTGGGGTCGTTGATGCCTGCGCGGGATCTCATTATAGCCTGTGAAACCCTGTCCACCGCGTCGTCCTGACCCACAACCCTCTTGTGAAGCTCTTCCGGGAGCTGCAGGGTCTTGTTTCTCTCGCTCTCCGTGAGTTTCGACACCGGGATCCCTGTCCACTTGGACACCACCCTGGCTATCTCCTCGTCGGATACATTTTCGTGGACCAGGGAAGCATCCTTTTTCTTTACCAGCATCTCGTCATTTTCCAGCTGTTTCTTCAGAGCCGGGAGTTTCCCGTACTGCAGTTCGCCGGCCTTCTCATAGTCCCCAGCCCTCTGGGCTATCTGGATCTCATTGTTCACGGCCTCGATCTGCTCCCTGAGAGCCGAGAGCTTTTCAACTGAAGCTTTCTCATTTTCCCACTGGGCCTTTTTGCTCTCAAAATCATCCCTGAGTTCGGAAAGCTCCTTCTGAAGCGTGGCCAGGCGCTCTTTTGAAAGGGAATCGTCCTCCTTTTTAAGCGCTGCCTCCTCTATCTGCATCTGGGTTATCCTGCGGTTCTGCTCATCCAGCTCCGCGGGCATGGAATCCATCTCCGTCTTCACCGATGCACAGGCCTCGTCCACCAGATCGATGGCCTTGTCCGGCAGGAATCTGTCGGAAATATACCTGTTTGAAAGCAGGGCCGCCGACACCAGGGCATTGTCCAGTATCCTCACACCGTGGAAGGTCTCATAGCGTTCCTTCAGACCTCTGAGTATGGAAACTGTCTCCTCCACCGAAGGCTCGTCCACCATGACCGGCTGAAAACGCCTGGCCAGTGCGGGATCTTTCTCTATATACTGCCTGTATTCGTCCAGGGTGGTGGCTCCTATACAGTGGAGTTCTCCCCTGGCCAGCATGGGTTTCAGCATATTCCCGGCGTCCATTGATCCTTCGGTCTTTCCGGCCCCCACTATGGTGTGGAGCTCATCGATGAACAGCAGGATCCCGCCTTCTGCAGATCTCACCTCGTTCAGCACCGCCTTAAGCCTTTCCTCGTACTCGCCCCTGTACTTGGCTCCTGCGATGAGAGATCCCATATCCAGGGAAAATATCTTCTTGTCCTTGAGAGATCTGGGGACATCACCGTTTGCTATCCTCTGGGCAAGGCCCTCCACAACCGCCGTCTTTCCCACACCTGGCTCGCCAATAAGGACCGGATTGTTCTTGGACTTCCTGGAAAGGATCATGATGGCGTTCCTGATCTCATCCTCCCTGCCTATGACAGGGTCCAGCTTTTGATCCTTGGCCTTCGACACCAGTTCCGTGCCGTATTTGGACAGAGCGTCATAGGTTCCCTCGGGATTGTCGCTGTTCACGGTGGCGTTTCCGCGGACCGACTGGAGCACTCCCAGAAATCTCTCCCTGGTGATGCCGTATTCCCTGAATATCTCGCGAACCTCGGTATTGGGGTACTTTATCATGGAGAGAAATAAGTGCTCCACAGATACATAACTGTCTCCCAAAGACTTCATCTCGTCCTCGGCCATGATAAGGGCTTTGTTCAGGTGGTTACCTATATAGGGTTTTCCGCCCTGGACTTTCACTCTCTTTTCAAGGGCCTGGTCCACTCTCTCACGAAAAGCCTCTTCATTTATCCCCATCTTTATGATGAGCTTCAGGATCAGGGAATCTTCGATGTCCAAAAGCGCCTTTAAAAGATGCTCCTGCTCGATCTCCTGATTGCCGTATTCAAGGGCGATCTTCTGTGTATCGTCCACTGCCTTCATCGAATTCTGGGTAAATCTGTTTATATCCATAACTTTCTCCTTTCGGAACCGTTAATATTTGGCAGTTTTGCGGATCATGTCCTATTATCGCCGTCACTGCCCTGCACCGGCTCCTTCAGCAGAAGCCCTGTCAGATCATCCGTACATCCGCTGTTCTTTCTCAGCCGATGTAGCGGCACTTCTCTATTGGTTTCCGCCTTTATGAGAAATAATAACATCGAATTGTTAGCACTGTCAAGAGGTGAGTGCTAATTATTTTTGTATCTGTTTTTCCGGTATCTTTAGCCGTGATATCTGTTTTTTGCTGTTATTATTCATACTGATGATCATATGTCACATACTCCGGATGTTCAATACTGTAATAGTACACTTCTCCCCATAGCTGCACCGAGCCCAAGGATCCTGCTTCCTTCGTAAGATTTTTTCTGCATATATCAGGTTTGATCACATCAGGTATCATCTTCTCAATGATCGACAGTACAAATCCCAAATATCTGTTTCTGATCCTTGCGTCCTGAGCCACTTCCGGATATTTAAAATCACCCTTCTTATGTGGCTTTCCTGTTTTATTACCCTTTGAATCATAACTGTATTTCTCGTATCCGCGCTTATAAAGAGCCAGGAGTGTGGCCGGACTGATCTTTTTCTTTTTTAATACCTTAAGGCATTCCGACTGTATACGTTCTCTGCTTTCTTCTCTTTCGGTCACTTCTTCATCATCGTAATCCTTTATCTGCTCAAGATCATAGACTGTATTTTTGATATATTCATATAGTTCTTTTAACTGATCAGCCGTTGGTTTTCCTTTAAATTCCTTATTTGTCACCGAGTCCAGCAATTTATTCAAACTGATCCTGTCCACTCTCTTATCTCTTTCGTTAATACTCTTCTCGTTGAGTATTTCAGCTATATGGTCAACCGGGCAGTTCCAGTACACGCTTTCTTTTCTTAAAGAAATGGAGTTTGTTCTTTTTCCCCCGCTCTTCTTTTTCTTGTTTTTGAACAGAAAAAACGGATTCTCAACAGTTACAGCTGATCTTGTACCGTCCTCATTAGCTACAGATCTGATCACTGGCTCATCTTTATACTTTATTTCCTCCACATACCTTTTTTCTTTCTCTATGTCCAAACCTATTGAATGCTTGGCACTGTCGATCTGAAGTTCGTTAAGTGCTGACAGGATAAGGCTGCATTCATAAACAGTTTTTAAATATTCATCATCACGATCCTTCTTAAAGTATTCTTCCCAAAAGTATGCGTTAAAAAGTTGTGCATCATTTGACAGAACACCTACCATCCTCCCGGATTTAGCTATAAAATGATCAAGACAGGCCAATTCATAGGCATTGAACTTATGCATTGATTTATTTCCTTTTAACCTGTCATCCACTTCCACTACAGGCAGACCATCGATCGTTGGGTTCAGCATCCCAAACTTTTTCTTATCCGTCAGATCCCCGGCAGCCCGCTCTATAACCTTGTCTCTGATAAAGATCACGGAATCGGAATCAAAATCCGCTCCGCCAAGCCTTACCATTATATTGCTCTGCCAGGGCGATATCACAACAATATTCGTGCCATCTTTATTATCAAAGTTCATATATTGATCGATCATGGAGGTTTTCTCATTGTTCACATTTGACAGGGAACACACGCTCCCCGATGATATGTGAGGATATCTGCAGATCGTTATGGGAGTTTTATCGCCATATCCCTTTATATAAGCCTCTCCGGGCCCCAATATGGATTTTATTTTTTCATTATCTCTGTCCGCAGAATAAATGAGCATCTCCACCGGCATACTGCAAAGTACATAAAAATCCCCTCTGATCTTCAGCCTGCCCAGCTTCATGCGGTTCTTGTATTTATTGATAACATCTCTTCGCATTTCTCTGAATTCATACGTGGATTCGAATCCGGAAAAATATTTGTACAGTTTGCTGAAAAAACAGGTCTTTGTCACGGAATGGCCAACATTTTCCATATAATTCAGCAACACGGCTTCATCATTTTTCAAAAGGTCCAAATATCGCAGGTCCTCTTGCATGATCTCACGCATATCCTCTTTAGACAGCGGCAATGTATTTAAGACCTGATAGCTGATCTCATGAAACTTTCCATGTCCTAAGTGAGATGCCTTTTCCTCTTTAACTATTCCAAATTCAGAAGATATATCATTAAGCCAGTGCTCATAAGCCTGCTGTTTTGCAGTAACGCCCTGTTTCTCTTCAAAAAAGCTGTCCGCAAACTTATCCACGAATTTAAGAGAATCAAGGGTAACTATCATTCTGATATTCTCTGCCCTTAACTCCCGTCCGAACATGTCCGTAACTGTTTTTACGCCCTTTTCCTTATAATATGCCTGAATATTTGTATTAAAGGCGCAGGCTTTAAAAAATTTATTACGTAAAAGCATCATCCCATGACGGTTATCATGAGTTTCATCCCATATATACCCTGCTGCATCGAATACGCTTTTATCGACAAGCGCCTGCCCATCCCAGATCTTGTTGACAGACCTGTACTCCTCACCACCGAGCTTTTCAAACTCCTCCGGTGTGACGAGTACTGTGCTTTCATCTTTTTGGGTCAGTATCAGCCTGTTTGATACGATCTTGGGGGATTCAACGCTGTCAAGGAGCAGTATCTGATCGGGTTCTATCCTCGCTTTGCCGATCATAGAAGATGAAACCAGGGATTCATAGGCTTTTAATGATGTGAGATCATATTCTTTATTTTTATCGAATTTTGACCAGAGACCCATCCAGGTCCAGTCCATCATGTCTTCGTATATCTTGTCCCATATAAAAAGGCAGCTCCCGCTCTTTGCCTTACTTGCCGAACGCTTATACATCACATAATGTCTTGTTCCGCATCCCGTATCAACGTCAAAACCGTTTTTGTATAGTTCTGCCCTTTGAAGCCAGGTTATATTGTTAAAATGATCAGGGATATCACCGTATTTCTCTTTTGTAGCCTTTTTAATACACTTTAGATACGCATTTTTTCTTTCCCTTATACTATGTGATAGTTCTGACCTTGGCCCTTTTCGTTTTCTTTTCTCAGCAACACTTTTTTCATACTCAGTCTTGTTAATATCATAGGCGTCGACAAAACATTCAAGAAGCTTCTTTTTCTTACTGTCTGACTGACTGTTTAAAACTGTCCCCGCAAGGAACCTTTCTTTTGTGTATAATGCTTCTTCAATATCGGCAGAGAAACTTACATTGATCATCGCATCCGAACAGTCGAGTTTTGCATTATCGGAGTATCTGTACGGTTTCATCTGCCCATTATCTTCTTTACCTTCACAAAATTCCCACATTTTTAAACTGTCAAGGGATACCGGTATACTTCCCGGGTATAAGACCATGCTTTCATCAGACACGATCACTTCTTTACTGATGACTTCTTTTTGAAAATCTCTTGATATTACAATACCCAGAAACTTGTGGAACAAAATGTCATATCCGCAAAAATCCATGATCCTTACAGGCTTATATTCATCTTTCATAAACATTTTTCCCATGGCAACGTTCCCTTTTTTGTTAAAAATGTTGCTATAAGTCATCTTTAGAGAATAAATCATTCAATGTTATTACTTTTTCAAATGACCACCTGTACTCATTATCCTTAATACCATATGTTAATATGAGGTCTATTTGTGTTCCTCTTTCTGTTTCTCGGGTTTTTGTCCAAGCTGATTCAGTAGAGCTTATTCCACTTATCCCCAAAGCACGCTTTATTTCTGCGATATGATCCGACAGCTGGATACCGGACGGGCAGGTGATCTCCTTAGGCTTTTCCAGGCGGGGCGATCCCAATATTCTTTAGCATCTTAAGGCCGACATCATACATCATCTGCACTGCTTCTTCCTTGGATAATCTGTAACTGTCAAACATCATC